>DASRIN010000534.1:0-10484 GCA_035649975.1 Gemmatimonadales bacterium | reverse complement strand
ATCTTGCTCTGCCCTTCCACCCGATCGGTAAACACGATCGGGATCTCGGCCAGGCGGAACCCCTTCTTCCACGCACGGAAGCTCATTTCAATCTGGAAAGCATATCCGTTCGACCGCACCTTGTCGAAGTCGATCGCCTCGAGCACCTGCCGGCGGAAGCACTTGAACCCTCCGGTCGAATCCGCCAGCGGAAGTCCCGTTATCCAGCGCGCGTACTGATTGGCACCGATCGACAGCAGCAGCCGCGAAATAGGCCAGTTGATCACGTTCACACCGGTGCGGTACCGGGACCCTATGACAACGTCGGCATCATTGGCCGCCCGGATAAAGTCGCCCAGAAATTTGGGGTCATGGGAGAAGTCGGCGTCCATCTCGAAGATGAGGTCGTAGCCCCGCTCCAGAGCCCAGCGGAAGCCAGCCAGATAGGCCTTTCCCAGGCCGGCTTTGGTCGGCCGGTGCAGCACATGGACTCGGGGGGTCGATGCCGCGAGCTCATCCGCAAGCTGCCCTGTGCCATCCGGCGAGTTGTCATCGACCACCAGCACCTCGACCCTCGGATCCTGGTGGAGAATGACCGGCACAACGAGCGGCAGATTGACGCGCTCGTTGTAGGTCGGCATGACAACGAGCAGTCGCTCAGGCACGTCGGCGACGAACTCCGACCGCGACTGCACCGGCGGTCATCAGGAGTACCAGGATCCAGGTCGCGGCGGTGATCACCGCACACAGCTGGACGATCCGCGGACGATATCGAAGAAGCACTCGGTGCTCTCCGCTCTTGGTCAGCGGCACCGCCATCAGGGCATGGTTGGCTCGAAGCACCGGGGCTGGCGTCCCGTCGATTTCGGCTTGCCAGGAAGGATGATACGTCCGGCTGATCGTCAGCAGGGCCGCTCCGCTTGACTGGACTCGAACCAGAAGCGTGTCGTCACCATTGCCCTCGATCACCGCCGTTCCGGTACCACCCGCCTGGCCGATTGAATGCACCGGCTCATCCACGACGGTCGTCTTGCTGGGGTCGAACGTGGGGGACCAGAGCAAAGCGATGCGGCGGGCCGAATCCGGCTCCACCTGCACCGCGGGTACCACAGCCGCGCCGGGTGCTGCCCCGTCATTGACATACACCGCCACGCGCTGGTCGGCACCCAGCAGCTTGTATCCCGGCAAGTCCACCTGCCCCGGCAGGAGCACGTAACGGGCTGCGAGCGCGCGCAGGGCACCACTGTTGAGGAAGCTCAGCCAATATTGCTCCAGCTCACTCGCACTCCGCGCGGCTTGTCGGACCTGATATCGGGTCAGGTCATTATACCAGCGAAGCTGATTCCCATGATACCCAAAGACCTCGGGAACGCCGTACGTTGCCAGAAACCCTTCAGGGTATACGCCCCCTACCGTCAGCACCCGTTCACCTGGAACCAGCCGGGAGCGCAGAGCCTCGATACCCGGATCGGCTGGAAAGAATTCGTCGTAGCGCACTACCTGAATGTACCGGCTGTCCACCCGCAGCAGATCGAGCGCCGTGAGGGTAATCAGTATCAGGGCGACATGGCTGCTTCGCAGCTGCCCCCGTTGCCACAGCCACACTGCGGTCCAGCTCAGCGCACACAGGAGCGCGACCACCAGGGCCCCGCCTGCGATGCGCGGCTGATTGGCCGCGAAGGCCTGGGCCCGGTCGACCCCTTCGGCGCGGCCGAAAACAGACGTCCAGGTGTCATACAAGCCTGGTCCACCTGCCAACGCGATAATCGCCACCAGGGTGGCGGCGATTGCTCCTGCCAGCAGGGCGATTGACATAATGCGCCGAGCCCGCAGATCTCCCTGCGCCAATACCCGTTCCAGGAGCAGCGTGGCAAGAATGGTCAGCGACGCAATGGCGAGGAATGCAGCAAGGCTGGGAGCGCGGAAGTTTTTGAGCCCGGGAACAAGGGTGTAGAGGATCCGGAATACCGGCGTCCCCGCCCCCAAGGCGTACAGCAGCGCAACCGCTGCCATGGCGCCCAGTCCCCAGCGCCGGCGGTCCCCCCGGAGGCCCGCAATACCTCCAATGCCCAATACCAGCACCAGAGCTCCGCCGTACTCGGAATTGTGCTTGAACGGGTTCTTCCCCCAGTACGTCTCCGCCTGGACATCAGTTCCGGCGAACTCGGGTATGAACAGCGAGAGCGCCTCTTCCGCGTGCAGTGACCAGCTGGCCGAGTATTCGAATCCCCTGCCCTGCCCCGCCCGGGGAGAATCTTCCCTGAGGTAGCGGTACATGGGAATCAGGACTACCGCTGCCACTCCGACAGCCGTGACCACGGCCAACATGGCCGAAGCCAGAACGTGCGCGAGCATGGCTCCGCCTTCGCGACGGCGTGACCACAGCGCACCGAGGGCGTAGCCGGCCAGGCCCAGGTAGGCGTAATAGGCCAGCTGCGGATGGGCTACCACCATCAGCCCCGCCACCACGCCGAGCCAGAGAAAACGGAACCAGGATCCTCGCTCCAGGGCAGTCACCAGCAACCACAGTCCGGCCGGGAACAAGGCCGTCACGTACATCTTCCCGTCCTGGCCGCCCCAGACCAGACTCACCAGGTTGGCGGAAAGCATGTAGGCCGAGCCGGCAAACAGAGCCAGCAGCCGGCTGGCGCCGAGCGCACGAGCCGCCAGGTACATGAAAACCCCGGCGAGATAGACGTGCAGGATCAGCTTCCAGGCCAACGCACTAGTCAACGGAAGCAGGAAATGGAGGATCGAAGCGGGATACAGAATATCCCCGCTGCCAGCTTCGATGGTTGGAACCCCGCCAAAAAGATACGGATTCCACAGCGGCAGGCGGCCGAGAGCTCGGATGTGCTCCACAAAGAACTTCCGGAACATGATCCCGGCCGCGAGTGTGTCCTGGCCGAGGAGCATCTCACCGGGGCTGCTGAGGATGTACTGGCGGAATACGACCAGCGTTAGTCCCGCCATGACTATGAACGGTGCCCAGCGAGGCAGTTGGTCGAGCTCGGAGGGCCTGGTCTGATCCGTCTCAGGCATCACGCGCTGAGGCTGACCAGGAGGGATTGCGTCGCAGCAGCAGCGGCAGCGCTGGAAGCACCTCGGTACCGGTGAGGAGGAGCCGGCTGGCGACAGCAAGGCCGGCAGCCTGCTTAAGCCCGATTTCCCCCGCCAGCATCAGATAGAACACCGATTCCCGTGGACCCAGGCCGCCGGGCGCAAACAGCGCAAGGAAGCCGACGAGGTAGGAGCAGGTGAAGACGCCGGTGGCCTGCGCCAGGCTGAGGGACACATCGGGCAATACTCCGCGGGCCAGGAACAGCAACGCGGTTCCATAGGCGAGCCACGCCGCGACGTTAGCGGCGAAAGCGGCTGACAGAATTCCCGGCTTGATGGCGCGAGGACGGGGGAAGGACGCGGGGAGCATCCGGGCAAACCGGTCCAGCAGCGGCTGTGAGGTGAGGACCGCCACACCTGCCAGGCAGGCGACAACCACTGCGACGGTGACAGGCACCAGCCCCGGGCCGATCGCCTGGAAGGTCTCCCGGGCAGTGAAGGCGACGACGGCCGCTCCACTGGCCAGCGCCAGTGCCTGCAGCACTATGGCACCAGCGACAGCAACCGACGGGTCCACGCCGGCCCGCCGGGCCAGGATCGCCGCGCCGGCGATGGACCACACCTTTCCGGGGATGTACTTGCCCAGGCTGGCCAGAAACCAGATGCGCGCGGCACTCCCGAAATCGAGCCGCTCACCCATACTCAGCACGACCCGGCGCCAGGCCTCGATGAGGACGGCGTAGCCGAGAAACACCACGGCAACGCTGGCGGCGAGCCACAGCGGGGAAAGGTGCCACTCGACCGGCTGGGCTCGGACGCTCTGCCAATTCAGCACGATGGAGCGGACGGCCAGGCCAACGAGAACAACTCCCGCCAGCAGCTGGAGAGCTCGCCAAAGCTTAGATGCCACTGGACCGGCCTGCCGGCACCTGAACCCGGGTGGTCTCGCCCGACTCGTCTTCCAGCGCGATGAGGATGCGTTGTCCGGCTGTGCTGGTCAGTAGCACCCGGCCGTCGGCGGTGACCCGCGATGCGCGAACCGAGCGCCGGAAACGGCGCCACTGGGCTACCCGGTGAGCGGTGCCGAAGTACGGCCGGTCGTCGGCCAGCGCCTGCAGCAGGCTGACAAATGCAGGCTCTGCGTTAGGGAACCCGAGCGGCTCGGTAGTGTTCGGGTGCCAGAGCCCGACCCACACACCTTCGACCGCCTTGCACTCCTTCATCAAATCACGCGCGTCCTCGACCCAGCGGCCCGGCTCCTCGATGCCACCATACTTGCTGAGTGCCCGGTCCATCCAGATAAGAGGAAGCGCGTCGAGCGGGAGTGTTGCTTCGCCGGCGGCATCCCAGGCCGGCACCGGGTCCGCCACCCCGAGTCGGAATCCGTTTCGGTCGGCAAATCCCCAGGTCGAGTCGTATTCGAAGCCGCACTGGACCATGTGCCGCTGGGTCCTTCCCGGCTGCATCCGCAGAAAGTGTTGCCGCACGCCGAGAATAGGAGCATCGGTGAGGCGGGCGAGCCTTCGCCGCTGGTCTTGCATCTGAGTTGCGTCATCCGTGGTGGCAAAGCTGCCGTGAAGCCCGATTTCATGCCCCGCCTGCGTCAGGGCGGTCACGATTTTTCGGGCAGCGGGTCCGTCCACTTGATAGGTGGCGTCGCCCGCCAGCATCGAACGCAAGGTCCGATCGGCGCAGATTAGGAACCAGCTCGCTCTGATCCCGTGATGGGCCTCCAGCTGCAGGATCGACTGGATTCCACGGGCAACAGGATCTTTTTTCAGGTTGCGCTGGACAGACCTCGCCACCTGCCGTGCGCGATCCCAACCGCCCTTCAGGGCCAGTTCGGCGATTCGCAGGAACGAGAACATCCCCCACCAGTCCACCACGTCGAGATCGTGGGTCACCACTGCCGCCCAGCGGTGCCCTTCCGGCCATGGCGTCAGCAGCCGGACCGGCCGCCGTCCTGCCACAGCGATCACTGAGCGCCGGAGCTCTACCGCCAGGAGAGACACCACCGGCTTTCGGCTCTGACCGGCTGCCACCAGAGGGTTTTCAGCCGACGGCACCCGACCATGCCGGTCGGTAGAGCGAGACCGCTGCTCGATGGCTCCGCCCGCCACCTCGGCTACCGCCCGCAATGCTGCACCGCTGATCCGGACTTCGCCGTCAGCTCGCTGCAGTGCTGCCTGAGGGCTAAGGTCCGCGGCTGCCGATCCGGCGCTCAGGCGGTCGGTGACGGTGATCCGGACCAGCTCACACTCAGCCTGCTCGGCCAGCAGCAGCCGGGAGAGGTCGATCAACACATCCAGTCCATACCGCTCCGCCGGGCTGAGCGGGGTTGTGGAGACGTCGACTCGGATCATTGCCACCCCGGTTCGGGGATGAGTTCACGGACGGTTCTGGCCGGCTGGCCCGCCACTACGTGCAACGGGGGAACATCATGGGCCACCACACTGTTGGCGCCCACGACCGCACCTCGACCAATTCGTACCCCGGGGAGAATGACGCAACCAGCCCCCAGCCAGGCATCGTGCTCGATCACGATGGGTCCTGCAGCGACCGGCGCAAAGCCTCGAGTTCTCGAGTGGTTCGGGTGGGAGGAGGTGACCAGGGTGACCCGCGGCGCGATGCTCACCCGATCGCCAATGGTGATGTTGCCCCGCTCGGACAGCTCCTCCACGACGATCAGGTCGTCGGCGATGTAGACGTCCTCGCCGATGCTGAAGCCGCAAAGCCGCAGCAGGCTTATCCGCGCGGAGGGGAAAAACGCATTCCGGGCCCAGCGTTTCAAGATCTTCTTCCGGAGCCGCCAGGCGAAGCTCACGAGCTCATCCCAGGTAGCGATAGAGACCTGCGCCCAGCCGGGCGACCCGGGCAGGTAGGCGGGTCCACACCGTGGCAGCCGTAGCCATGATGCCGCGGTCGCGGGCAGCCTGATTGAGTCCTCCGGGTTCCGGCCAGTAATCATAGGCCAGCGGTATGGCCTGTCCACCCCAGCGGCGCTTGAACTCGAGCAGACCTTCCTGCTCTGGAGCTACCCGGCCGAGATCGAACCTGCAGCCGGCCGCAATGGCGTCACGAATGGCTGCCCAAATGAGAGCATGGTTGGGCCGGTGCTCCAGCTGTGCCTGGTCGGAGGCTCCGAAGCCGTAGATCCAGGCCCGAGGTCCTTTCCAGACCGTGATGGCCGCCGCAGGGCTCCCCGACCCGGTAAATGCCAGATACAGGTCCGCCAGGCCGTCCGCCTGCAGCCGGAGGCAGCCTTCGGTGAAGAACCGCCTGGGCGGAGCCGGCAAGCCATGGCCATGGGCGGTGCGCTCCTCCAGCTCGGCCATGATCAGCCAGTCGCCCGCAGTGCCCCCCCGGCGGATGACGAGACCGGATTTCTCGGCCTTCCGGATGCTCCGCTGGGTGCTGCCGCGATGGAGTTGATTCCATACCGCGGCTTCGCCCTGCTCGGTCGGAATCTCGAAGGTCATGTAGCGGGAGGTGCGATGAAACCCGGGTGCCGGCGGGTACTCTCCCCGCGACTTGACCTCCACTCGCCGGATCCCCCGTTCGCGGGCGTGCTCCCGTAGCGCAGCAGTCAGTGCATCGGCGGTCCTCACGTCGAGGGCGAGAGGACCCGCAGCGTAACTGAACGGCAGGCTGACCAGGCGACGCGGGCCGAGGAGGGCGGGCACTTCCGCCACCGCGAGCAGGCCCTGGAGGCGCCCCGCTTCACGGGCCGAATAGCACTGCAGCCGCAGGCGATAGATCGCGCCGAGACCGGCCGCCCATTGGGGCAGATGATAAAAGGTGCCGTGCTCCCGGGCGAAGGCCTCCCAGTCTTCCGGCGGTTCAGCGGTTCGCGTAATCGTGGGCAACGGCATCGTAGATGGCGAGGAAGCGGCCCACCGCTGAGTCGGGGGAGTAATGTCGAGACACCTGCTCCTTCCCTGCCCTGGTGAGTCGGGCGCGGAGCGCGCCATCGGTCAGGAGACGCTTGATTTGCCGGGCGAGATCGCCGGCATCGCCGTCCCGAGCCAGCAGTCCGGTTTCCTCGTGGCGGATGACTTCCGGGATGCCGCCCGCGGGCGTTCCGACGACCGCCGAGCCGGCCAGCAGGGCCTCGACCAGGGTGAGTCCCAGGCCTTCGGCCTGGCCCCGGCTGGGTAGGACGGTGATGGTGCTGGCCCCGTATTCCTCGGGCATTCGGGCCTGGGAGACAAAGGGACTCCACTCGATCCGGGAGTCCATACCCAGCCGGTGCGCCAACGCCCGCAAGGAGCTCTCCTCCGGTCCTTGCCCCAGAATCTTGAGCTGATAGTCCACACCATCCCGAGTCAGGTCTGCAGCTGCAGTCAGGAGCAGATCCACTCCTTTCGAGGAGACCAGATTCCCCGCGTACAAAATGCGAGGAGGGATCACCTTGGTCGCAGAGCCGCCCGCGATGAAACTGTCGACCGCCACCGGCATGGGGGTCACAGTGATACCTCCCTGGGCGTGGGGCAACAGCCGGCGGAGATCGCGCGCGAGGAACTCCGAGACCACGGTGACTCTGGCCGCCCGGCCCAGCACTGAACCCGCTGTACGCCGTACCAGGTTGCCCCGCTCGAGAAGCCTCACATCGGAGCCGTGACAGGTGATAACATAGGGTCGCCCGGTGCGCCGGGCGAACCAGCCGGCGGGAAACCACCAATGGGCATGAATGAGGTGCGGGCGAAATTCCTTTACGGCTTTACGGACCTCCCGCTCGAAAGCCAGAAGAAAGGCAGGAAGCGCCACGGCAAGGGCCGGCGAGCGAAGCGCTCCCTGATGCAGCCCTCCGGTGTAGGCAACCCGCTCGAAGCGCTCGGGCGCGTAACGGAAGCGCCGGACGACTACCCCGCTGATCCGCTCGTCAACAGCCAGTCCCGGTGCGTGGGGCGCGAGCACTCGCACATCGTGGCCCTGGGCGGCCACGCCTTCAGCAATCCGGGCGACGAAGGCCCCGGCAGGATCTCCGGCGAAACGGGGATAATTGTGCGTGATCGTCAGGATGCGGAGGCGCTCAGCGGCGGAGGGCATCGTGATACCAGCTCTCGCACACTTGGGCGACGTGATCCGGTGCCAGCCTTGCCCGCCAGGCTTCGCCAACCAGGCGGCCTGCAGCCAGACGTCCAGGATCCGCCAGAAGACTGCTGATACTCTCAGCCAGCGGCTCGGCGGCTGGAAGGCTGAGCCGCCCCGCCCCCGACTCGGGCACCAGATCGACGGCTGCTCCGCTGTCCCAGCAGGCGACCACCGGCACCCCGGTGATCAGAGCTTCGACCGCACTTCCGCCGCCATCGCCTCGTGCGGTCACCAGCATGAGATCTGCCCGGGCCAGATGAGGACGAGCCTGGTCGGTGGGCATGGGCCCGAGGAACCGTACCAGCGATGACACTCCGAGGATCCGAGCTCGCCGTTCGAGGGCCAGGCGGTCAGGGCCGTCTCCGATCATAGTGAGAGCGAGTTTCTGTCCCCGGGAGGCAAGAACCGCAAGCGTCTCGAGCGCGAGTTCGACCCTGCCATCCCCATCCAGACGACTGACCAGGACCGCCCCAGCACCGCCACGGGTCCAGAAGTGCCCCTTGGTGTCGACCGGCATGGGATGAATCTGGCCGGAGGCGATGGGACGGCCGCTGATGTTCTGCACTACCTCGCGGGCCTGCTGCGTAGGCGCTGTGATTAGAGCCGCGCGCCGGAGCAGCGGACGGGCCAGCCATCGCGCAGCCCGGGAGCTGCGAAGCAGCATTGCTTCCCGACCTTGGAGGGTGAGGACCACCGGGATTCCGTTGGGGCTCGCCAATCCGGCTGGGAGCCAGGAGTGGGCATGAATGACATCCGCTCCAGCCGCGAGCTCATGCCGAACAGCTCGTTTGAGAGCCTCCCGAACTCGCAGGAGGGCGCTCCAGGTTCCCGGACGTTTCAACCTGGCCGCAAAGGTTTCCTGATCGGCCAGGCTCTCGGTCAGCTCAACCCCGACGCGACGAACCGGCACTCCGTCCAGCTCGGCGTCAACAGTGCGATCCTGGCTGGTGGCAACCACCCGGACCGAGAGCCCACGCCGCACCAAGGCCCGCGCGAGCGCACCCAGGGTCGCGCCGCGATAGTCACCAGGCCAACGAGGATAGTGGTGGGTCAGCAGGACGACCCGCACGCTCAATCCCGGACGTCGTGCTTTTCGAGCCGGGTAAGCTGGCGGGCAAGCTCGCGAGTCTCCTCCCGCATGCCGGCGATCATCTCGCCCAGAAAGCCGAAGCCAAACAGCGCGATGCCGCTGATGACCATGGTCTCGACCAGGTTGAGGAGCGGCCGGAAACCGATTCCGTATCCGAACCGGAGGACCAGGGCGATGATACCTGCCAGGAGGCCGATGATAAACAGGACCGCGCCCCCGACTCCGAAGAAGAGCATCGGCTTGCGGCCGAACCGAAGCTGGAACCAGACCGAGATGAGATCAAACATGCCGACCGGAATGCGCCGCCAGTTGAACTTCGATGTTCCGGCTCGGCGGGGGTACAGGGGGACGGGTAGTGAGGTGAGACGGAAACCGTCCGCGGCGGCAATGACCACCATGTACCGGTGCCAGTCGGGGCGGAGCGGAACTCCCTGCATGACTTCGCGGCGATAGGCCTTCACCGAGTTGAGGTCGGTGACGCGCACGCCGAAGAGCCAGCGGCAGAGCCCGTTGTATACCTTGGAGACGAAGGCCTTCTCGTACTTTCCCTGCTTAGTGCCGGTGACGATGTCGGCCCGGTTCTGCAGAATAGGAGCCACCAGCTCGGGAATGTTCTCCGGGAGGTACTGGAGGTCGGCCGGATAAAACACGAACACGTCACCCCGTGCCACATCACCGGCTGACCTGAGCGCGTCGGCGATGCCCCGCTGCCGGCGGTGGGTGACAACCTCGAGAAAGGGGTACTGCCGCTCGAGGTCCCGCAGCACCCGGTCGGTTCCGTCCCGGGAGCCGTCGTTCACCACGATGACTTCGAAGGAAAATCCGGCGGAGCCCAGGGCCTGGGCGCAGCGCTGCACGAATTCCGGAAGGTTGTCAGCCTCGTCCTTGGCCGGGACGAGCACGCTTACATCCAGCGTCTCGACCGTGGCGACGGTCATACTCGCTTCCGCATTCGGGCCGGAAGGATCCCGAGCTGATCGCGATACTTCGCGACCGTGCGCCGGGCTATCTGTATCCCCTGCTCCTGGAAGAGGTGGACGATCTGCTGATCGGTGAGCGGTTTGCCGCTGTTCTCTTCACTGACCATCTTCTCCAGCTTGGCGCGGATGGAGCGGGCGCTCGCATCCTCCCCTGATGCGGTGGACAGGGCGCTGGAGAAGAAGAACTTGAGCGGCAGCACGCCGCGCGGGGTCTGCACGTACTTCTCGTTGGTCACCCGGCTCACGGTGGACTCGTGCATGTTGATCACTTCGGCCACCTC
>DASRIN010000533.1:0-2382 GCA_035649975.1 Gemmatimonadales bacterium | reverse complement strand
TGCCCTGGGAGCGCACCACCGAGTCCTACGACCTGGAGTACGGTAGTGACGCGCTGGAAGCCCATCGCGATGCGTTCCACGCCGGTGACCGGGTGCTGGTAGTTGACGACGTCCTGGCGACCGGAGGCACCGCCCGGGCCGCCGGACAGCTGGTTCGGAGCCTGGGCGCCCACCTGGTCGGCTGGACCTTTCTGCTGGAGATCGCCGGACTGAACGGACGGGCCCGCCTGGAGGGCGCCCCCTGCCACGTGCTGCTGCGCTGCTGAGCCTCCGGGTGGGCCTTGAAGCCGGCCACCGGCCTTCCTAAAATCCCCCGCGACGACCAATCCATTTCAGGCATTCACGAGCTATGTCGCTTCTTACGCTCGACCGCGTCACCAAGCGCTTCAACGGCGTACCCGCTGTGGACGATGTCTCCTTTACCATCGACCGTGGCCAGGTGGTCGGCTTTCTGGGTCCTAACGGAGCAGGGAAGTCCACCACCATGCGCATGGTCACGCAGTACTTCGAGCCGGATTCCGGTCAGATCCGGCTGGATGGCACCCTGCTGGCTGAAGCAGGACGCGAGGCCAAGCGCCGGATCGGCTTTCTTCCGGAGAACAACCCGCTGTACTTGGAGATGCTGGTATCCGAATACCTCGATTTTATTGGACGGCTGCGGGAGCTGCCGGGGACGGAGCGGGCTCGGGCCATCGACGAAGCGGTTGCCGCCACCGGCATCGAATCGGTCTTCAACCGGCCCCTGGGCGAGCTGTCCAAGGGGTTTCGCCAGCGGGTGGGGTTGGCGGCGGCCATCCTGCATCGCCCCGACCTTCTGGTGCTGGATGAGCCTACCGAGGGCCTGGATCCCAATCAGCGAGTCGAAATCCGGCGGCTGATCAGCCAGCTGGGGCAGGAGCGCACGGTCCTGCTCTCCACGCATGTCCTTCCCGAAGTCCAGTTCACCTGCTCCCGCCTCCTCATCATCAATCGAGGTAAGATCGTGGCGGACGGTGCGGTCGAGACCCTGGTGGGACAGGCGACTGCGGGAATCCGAATCAGCGTCGAGGCCTCGGGCACCGGGGTGGAAAATCGTCTTGCCGGGCTGCACGGGGTGCGCGGCGTCGAGCGTCGCGAAGCGGTCGACGGGCGAATCAAGCTGAACGTCACGGCGACGGAGGATGTTCGGCCTCGCATCTTCGAGCTGGCCAAGGCGGAGGGATGGACACTGTACGAGCTGCATCAGGAGGCGGGAAGTCTGGAGGACCTGTTCCGGCAGCTTACTGCCACGGAGGCCGCCTCATGAGCCGGATCTGGACCGTAGCGCGCCGCGAGCTCAAGGCGCTCTTCGACCACCCCACCGCGTACGTGTTGCTGGTGGTCTTCCTCGGGGTCAACGCATTTCTCTTCTTCCGGCAGTCCTACCTGGCCGGCTCTGCCAGCCTCCGGCCGATGCTCGACCTGCTTCCCTGGGTGCTGCTCTTCTTTGTTCCGGCGGTGACCATGCGGTCCGTGGCCGAGGACAGCCGGAGCGGCGTGCTCGAGGTGGTGCTCGCGCAGCCTCTCACGGAGCTGGAGCTGATCGCTGGCAAGTACCTCGGCAGTGTCCTGTTTCTCTGGATTGCGTTGGCGCTGACCCTGCCTATCCCGCTGGCGCTGAGTCTCGGTGCCGACCTGCAGTGGGGGCCGATCCTGGCTCAGTATATCGGCTCCGCTCTGCTCGCTGCCGGGCTCGCCGGTGTGGGACTCTGGGCCTCCAGCATTGCCGCCAGCCAGGTAACGGCGTTCATCCTTGCCGTCATCGTCATGTTCGCGCTGGTGTTGGTGGGTTTGAACCCCCTCGTGGTTGGCCTGCCGCCTACGCTCGCAGCCATCGCCGCCCGGCTCGGGGTGCTCTCGCACTTCGACAGTATTGGCCGGGGCGTCATCGATCTGCGAGATGCCATCTACTTCCTGTCCCTCGCGGGTGTGTTTCTCGCGCTGGCGTACGGCGCCCTCGTTCGCCGCAAACTCGCGCCCGCCGGAGGAGCCGCTCGCCGGCTTCGATTGGGCGTGGGATTGCTGGTGGCTATCCTCGTCGTCGTGAACCTGCTGGGGAGCTACATCCGCGGCCGGCTGGACCTGACTCCGGGGAATGCGTATACGCTCTCGCCTGCGACCGAGCGGATCGTGGCTGGACTCGATGACATCATCACCATCAAGCTGTTTGCCTCCAAGGAACTGCCGACCGAGGCGGCGCTGCTGAAAAGAGATGTCGACGACCTGCTGCACGATCTCCGATCTGCAGGGCAGGGCAAGGTCCGGGTGGTGCAGCGCGATCCGGCGGAGGATGAAGCGGCGCGGCGTGACGCTCAGGCGCTGGGTATCCAACCGGTGCAGTTCAACGTGATCGGGCAAGCCGAG
>DASRIN010000532.1:0-4398 GCA_035649975.1 Gemmatimonadales bacterium | reverse complement strand
TGTCGCCGCGAACGTCGTCGCGACGGTGTGTGGCGTGAGCATCCCGGTCGCCGTTCTCGCGCAGCAGGTGATCGTGGACGGCAGCGAGACGATCTGCGAATCGGACGTAGGCGACATCACAATCGAGCAGGTTACGGGCGGCCAGAACGCGGCTCCCACCGGCGGGAACAATTCGCGTCAAGAGGGCTTGGTCAATGTCAGCCTCGGCGACGTCGAGATCCTCAACAACGTGAATGTAGCAGTCGCTGCGAACGTTCTTGTCACGGTCTGCGGCCTGGACGTCACCGCCGCCGTCCTTGCGGTCCAGGGAGTTGGAGACGCGGGCCAAACGTTCTGCAGTACGACCGAAGGCCCGATCTTCATCGATCAGGCATAGGGTAACGCAATAAGTAACTACCGCTTTCCGAAAGAGCCTCGCTTAGTGCGAGGCTCTTTTTTTATGCGTCGTTTACCGCTCTATTTTGGTCCCATGAGCTACCTTGACGACCACATGCTGGATGGCGAGCAGATCGTGTACCGGGCCCGGCTCCATTGGACCATCTTCACCGGCGCGATCATTGTGGTGCTGCTGGGTATTGCGCTGGCCATCGTCCTCCGCATGCTCGATCCGCAGTACTGGTACCTCGGAGCCGCGCTCGCCGGCATTGGCCTGCTGCTGGCCATCCCTCCAGCCATCAACTACAACAGCTCGGAGTTCGCCGTCACCAACAAGCGGGTCCTGAGCAAGACCGGTTTCATCCAGCGCGAGTCCGACGAAACCCTGCTCAGCAAGGTCGAAGCGGTGTCGGTCGATCAGGGTATTCTCGGCCGAATGCTTGGCTTTGGCACTGTCACCATCACCGGCAGCGGAGGGACCGAGGATTCCTTCCCTCGAATTGCCCAACCGCTCGAGTTCCGCCGGCAGGTGCAGGGCCAGGTTGTCGCGCTGGAGGAGCGGCGGGGTCCTCGAAGCGATCCCACGCCTTCGGAGTCTGTGGCGGGTCGGGTGGAACGGGATTGTCCCTACTGCGCCGAGCGGATCCTGGCTCGCGCCCGCGTCTGCAAGCATTGCGGACGCGATGTTGTCCCGCTCACGGAGTGAAGCCGGAGCAACTGCGCGGCTCGCTCCTGGGCCAGGCGCTGGGAGACGCGCTCGGATTCGTGGTCGAAGCCGAGCCGCCCGAGGTCTCTCGCACCTACGTGGAGCAGTGGCTTCGCACCGGACGGGCCGCCGAGCGGGCTCATCCCGACTTTTCCTTCGGCCAATACAGCGACGATACCCAGCTCTCCCGCGAGCTGCTGCGGAGCTACCGGGAATCCGGAAGGTGGGATCCGGCAGCGTTTGCCGGACGCATCGCGGAGCTGTTCCGGGACCAGCGTGACGTCGGCGCAGGGCGGGGGACCCGCTCGGCCGCGCTTCGCATTCTTAGTGGAGTGCCCTGGTTCGAGGCCGGCACTCCGGCGCCCTACGCCGGTAACGGCAGCGCCATGCGGGCCGGCCAGCTGGGGCTGCTGTTCTCCGACCCGGAGGCCATGGGTCGGGCGGCCCGGGAGCAGAGCCGGATCACGCACCTGGATTCCCGCTGCGCGGCGGGGGCGGTAGCGGTTGCGCGAGCCGTCTCGGTGGCGGCCTCGTCCAGTCCGGTGGACCCGGCGCGCTTCTTGGCGGACGTAGCCCGTGCGGTCGAGCCCGATGATGAGAACATGGCCGGGGCGATCCTAGGACTTCAGGAGTGGGCGTCGTATCGCCCCGAGCAGGCGGCGGAGTTGGTGCACCGGCGCGGTCTCGATCCGGCGCATCCAATCTGGCGCGGTATCTCGGCGTACGTCATCCCGAGCGTGATCTGGAGTCTGTACGCGTTTCTCCGCTCGCCCGATGACTATTGGGAGTCCATCTGCACCGCGATTGCGGTAGGGGGTGACACGGATACCATGGCGGCCATCACCGGCGCAATCAGTGGCGCCCGCCTGGGCCCATCGGCGTTGCCTCGAGACCTGCTGGCCCACCTGACCGATCGAGGCGAGTGGGGAGCCGCCGAGCTGGCCGAGCTGGCCGATGCCTGCGCCGCCGTCGCCCAAAGCTCGTAACCCAACTCTCGGGTCTTGGCTACCCTCCTAGCTCCTACCCAACAAGATCGATTATCCTTGCCAAGCGATCTCAGCCCCACCCCCTATCAGGCAGGCACCGATGCCGCACGGCAAGATCTACTCCGACGTCACCGAAACGGTCGGAAACACCCCCCTTATTCGGCTGAACCGCATTTCCCGAGGACTTCCGGCCACCATCGCAGTCAAGCACGAGGGCTACAACCCGTTCGATTCGGTCAAGGACCGGATCGGGGCCGCGATGATCAACGATGCGGTCGAGAAAGGCCTGCTGCGGCCGGGTATGCTCATCGTGGAGCCGACCAGCGGCAATACCGGGATCGGACTGGCGTACGTCGCCGCGGTGAAGGGCTACCGCTGCATCTTCACCATGCCCGATACCATGACCCTCGAGCGCAGGAACATGCTTCGAGCGCTCGGCGCCAAGGTGGTTCTCACCGAGGGTGCCAAGGGGATGAAGGCAGCAATCGCGCGGGCAGAGGAGATTTTGAACCGGTTGGGCGACCGGGCCTGGATGCCGCGCCAGTTCGACAATCCGGCCAATCCAGCCATCCACTACCGCACGACCGGGCCGGAGATCTGGGCTGACACTGGCGGCAAGGTGGACATCTTCGTGTCCGGAGTAGGCACGGGCGGGACCATCACCGGCGCGGGCCGCTTCCTGAAGGAAAAGAAACCCGGCCTTCGCATCGCCGCGGTGGAGCCGGCGGAGAGCCCGGTGCTCTCGGGCGGTCAGCCGTCACCTCACCGGCAGCAGGGCATCGGAGCGGGCTTTGTGCCCAGCATCCTCGATACCAAGATCTACGACGAGGTGATCCGGGTGACTAATGAGGACGCGATTGCGATGGCGCGTCGTCTGGCTCGGGAAGAGGCAATCTTCGCCGGAATCTCCAGCGGATCGATCACCTGGGCAGCGCTCCAGGTGGCCAAGCGCCCAGAGAATGCCGGCAAGCTCATCGTCTCGGTGATCTGTGACTTCGGAGAGCGCTATCTCTCCAACCCGGTCTACACCGAGCTGGCGGATCCCGACATCTCCGACTTCGAGGAAGCCCTGGCTGCTCCGGCCATGGCGTAGCAATCCTCCTCATCTTTCAACGCTCGAGGGACGAACCCCAGTGACCACGACCGTACGCTCCCTGAACGGCAGCAAGTCCGCGACAGAGCGGATCGACAGCATCTTCGGCAGTGACATCTTCTCCCGCGGCATGATGCGGCAGCGCCTGCCCAAGGAGGTGTACCGGAGCCTCCTCCGGACCATCGACCGGGGGGAGCCGCTCGATCCGGCGGTGGCCGACGTGGTGGCGGCGTCGATGAAGGATTGGGCGATCGAGAACGGCGCGACCCACTACACCCACTGGTTTCAGCCGCTCACCGGCCTGACGGCGGAGAAACACGACTCGCTGGCAGCGCCGGACGGTTCGGGAGGGGTGGTGTTCAACTTCTCCGGCTCCGAGCTGGTGCAGGGTGAGCCGGATGCCTCGAGTTTCCCCTCGGGAGGACTTCGCGCCACCTTCGAGGCCCGCGGCTACACCGCGTGGGATGCGACCAGTCCCGCTTTCCTGATGCGGGGCGACAACAACGTCACCCTCTGCATACCGACTGCCTTCGTGTCGTGGACCGGCGAGGCTCTGGACACCAAAATTCCGCTGCTGCGTTCGGTCGAGGCGCTGTCGAAGCAAGCGCTCCGCATCCTCAAGATCTTCGGCACTGATGCCGGCGTATCCCGGATCGTGACCACCGTTGGCCCGGAGCAGGAGTACTTCCTGGTCGACCGCGAGTTGTACTACAAGCGCCCGGACCTGCTCACCTGTGAGCGCACCCTGTTCGGCGCTAAGCCACCCAAGGGCCAGCAGCTCGAGGATCACTACTTCGGCACCATACCACCCCGGGTGCTGGCGTTCATGGCCGAGTCCGAACGGGAGCTGTACCGGCTGGGCGTTCCGGTGAAGACCCGGCACAACGAAGTGGCTCCCGGCCAGTACGAGATTGCGCCGCTATTCGAGCCCAGCCACATCGCCAGCGATCATCAGATGCTGATCATGGAGACGTTGAAGCGGGTGGCACCTCGCTACGGGCTCCAGGCTCTGCTGCACGAGAAGCCGTTTGCCGGCGTGAACGGCTCCGGCAAGCATCTCAACTGGAGTATCAGCGACGATCTCGGCAGCAACCTGCTGAATCCGGGCGAGACGCCGCACGAGAACATGCAGTTCCTGTTCTTCTGCACCGCGGTCATTCGCGCGGTGGACGTCTGGCAGGGGCTGCTGCGCATGGCCATCGCCAGCGCCGGCAACGATCATCGTCTCGGCGCGAACG
>DASRIN010000531.1:0-2450 GCA_035649975.1 Gemmatimonadales bacterium | reverse complement strand
AACTTTCAGTCGGGCGACGCGGTGGTGGTGGTAGAGGACGTGATTACTACCGGTGACTCGGCCGCGCAGGCGGTCACCGCGGTGCGGCAGGCAGGTGGGCGGGTGCTCGGCGTCCTGGCGGTGGTCGACCGCGAAGAAGGCGGGAAGCGAGCTTTGGAGGAACAGGGTCACCAAGTCATCGCGCTCACCACGGCAGCCGAGCTGGGACTGGGAGAGGCGTGAGCCGGCGGAGGATAGGCCAGATTGCCGCCGGCCTGGTCGCCCTCATTTCATTTGGATGGGCGGTATGGGCGTCGCATGCGTCGGCCATGCCGGAGTTTCGGATCTATGACGGCTACTGGATGATATTCGGGGCGACGCTGGCGTCGCTCATCGCGGCGCCCCTGGTGTGGCGCTGGCCCCGGGAGCTGTCACTGGTTGCCATTGCGGCTGCGGCTGCGATCGGGTGCGTAGCTCCGCTGGTCGTGTCGGCACTAAGCAAGCACATGCCGGTGATGGTGCGCCTGCGCGGCGCTTGGTGGCTGGGAGGTGCCGACCTGGTTGGCCCTCCACTGGTGATTGGTTTCGCCGCCCTCTGGTTCGCCATCCGCAAGTACGAGCAGAAGGGGGCGCACAACCGGGGTCGGTAGCCAATGCCGAGTACTGCTTTAACCACCTATCTCAACGATCATCTCGCGGGCTCCGTCGCAGCCCTCGAGCTCCTGGGGCATCTGCTCGAGCGGGACCCGGGCAGCGGCCGAGACGACCTGGTCCAGATTCGGGCCGAAATCGAGGAAGATCAGCAGCTCCTGCAGCGAATCCTGAGCGACATGGGAGGGAAAGAGAGCCCCATTCGCAAGGCAGCAGCCTGGCTCACGGAGAAGCTGGGCCAGGTCAAGCTCGGCCTGGACGACAAGGGATCGGGGGAGCTGCGGGTACTCGAAGCGCTGGAAGCGCTTGGACTGGGCATTCAGGGCAAGCTCATGCTCTGGCGGGCGCTCGAGGCCGTGAGTGGATCAGTTCCCTCGCTCGGCGGGATAGATCTCCAGCAGCTGCAGCAACGCGCCGAGCGGCAGTTCCGGCGGGTAGAAGAGCTTCGCCTGCGGGCCGCGCGGGTGGCCCTCCGGCCCTGAGTCACACCCAGACCGGTCCTGCTACATGACACAAGGAGTGATCATGGACGAAGAGGCCTTCAATCTGGACATCCGGAAATTTTTGAAGCGGTTCGGGGTTACGGCCCAGCGGGAAATCGAGAAGGCGGTGGACGAGGCGCTGAAGCGCGGCGCTCTCCGGGGCAACGAGGTCCTCCAGGTACGAGCGACGCTCACCATCCCCAGTGTCTTGCCGGAGCTCCGGGTAGAGGGGGAGATCGGGCTCTCCCGCCGATCGGGCGGAGATTGAACCCGTGACACCGCTGCAAGTTCTTGCATGGCATTGACGTAGCCCGTCTCCGAACCCGATCTTCCCTGGCCCCCTTTACCTCTCACAATTTGGAGTTCGTCATGCCTACGCCGCACGGGCCTGCGGGCACGTCGCCGCGCCAAATGGTCAACTCACGTGAGCGGGTTTTGTACGCCGTGATGGTGGTGGTGAGTCTGGCGGTGTACGGCGGATTGATCGCTCTCGCGCTCTCCAATCCCCAGGCGGGCGCCTCCATTATTCTGTATGCAGGTCTCTTCTTCCTGATGGCCATGTTTGGCCACGGCTTGGCATTGGGACGGGTTCGCGGAAACGCGGTTCGGGTGTCCGAGCGCCAGTTTCCCCAGCTGCACCGGATTGCCGCTGCGCACGCGCGCCGACTGGGCTTGAAACGGGTTCCCGAGGTCTACGTCATGGAATCCGGTGGACTGCTCAACGCCTTTGCCACCAGGTTTCTGGGGCGCGATTTTGTTATCCTGTATGCCGACGTCCTCGAGCTGGCGCTGGAGAAGGGTGAGGCTGCGGTGGGCTTCATTGTCGGGCACGAACTGGCTCACGTGTGGCGCGGGCATCTGAAGTACCGTTGGTTGACCGCACCGGGGCGCCTGTTCCCATACCTGGGACCCGCCTATTCCCGAGCCTGCGAATACACCTGTGACCGGATCGGAGCATTCTGCCAGCCGGACGGTGCCATCACCGGGCTGCTGGTCCTGGCCACCGGGAAGCAGCTCCACGCCCACGTGGACGTGCGGGAGTATGCCGCTCAGGCCGCCGATCAGTCGTTCTTTATTCGCCGGGCGGAGATCCTGTCGTCCCATCCTAACCTGCCCAAGCGGGTCGCCGCCTTGCTGAAGGCCGGCGTAGCCATTCCGGCGCGGGGACAGTGGGTGGCGAGTACCGCTGCCGCGGCCTGAGTTCCTACAGACCGCCTGAGTCCAAAAGGAGGAAACCATGGCACCACGAACCCGCTATCGGCTGGACCGGGTACAAGTGGAGCCGGGTGAGACACGGGCCGCGACCTGGACCTTTGCAGGCAGTCCCATGGCCGGCAC
>DASRIN010000530.1:0-2927 GCA_035649975.1 Gemmatimonadales bacterium | reverse complement strand
GGACGAGATGGGACCTTCCACGGGGCCCAGGGTTACGATCGCGGCCGGCTACTCCACGGAACCGAAGCGCAATCCACCCTCTCCGACTGGTATTGCGATAGAAAAGCGGGATTACTGCAGCTCCGGCTGGCGTGGGACCTGCTCAACGTCACCGATCCTTCTACCCGCACGCTCCTGTCCGACGCGAGAACCGAAGGGAGCTTCGGGACGGTGAAGGCTCAGGACTTCCACTTGGGCGCGGTGCTCTATCAGAAAGGGGCACGTCACGCGGTGCTGGGGATTGTGCCCGAGATGGATGGCGGCGAGTGGCTCGCCGAAAGGTTCCGGCCATGGCGGTGGCGAGGGTGGACTGAGCCCCGCTCACATGACCGGCTCAAGCCGGTCTACGACAGCCTTAGAGCTGTATGGCAGGAGGCTCTCGCCGGAGCGCCAGCTCCACCCGAGCGGAGAGCTCCTTCAAACTGAAAGGTTTGACGATGTAATCGACGGCACCACCCCGGAGGCCGTTCAATACGTCCCGCTCGTGTCCTTTTGCCGTCACCATGATCACCGGGATCGCTCGCAACGAGGAATCCCCCTTGAGGCGCCGGAGAACTTCGAAGCCACCCACCCCAGGCATCATAGCATCGAGCAGGATGAGATCGGGCAGCTCTCGGCTGGCCAACCTGAGCGCCTGCTCACCATCAGGTGCTCGCACCACTTGATGCCCGCTGTTGCTGAGCTTGAACGCGATCATGTCGCCGATCTGCTTTTCATCTTCCGCCACGAGGATCTTTGCCATGTCCCAGGTCCTATCTGGCGGGCGAGAGTGGAAGCACCACCCTGAAGCGGGTGCCCTCTCCGACTACGCTGGCGACCTCGATCGTGCCGTGGTGCTTTTCGATGATGCCCTTGGCAATCACCAGCCCCAGCCCCGTGCCGCCTGATTCGGTGACGATCGGGTTTCGGGCCCGGAAGAACTTGGTGAAGAGCTGCCCCTGCTCATCCGAGCTCAACCCAATCCCGGAGTCATGGACGATGACCTCCACCCCGTTCTGGGCGACCCGTGCCCGAATGCCGACTTCTCCACTGGGCGTGTACTTGATGGCGTTGGAGACCAGGTTACTGAAGACCTGAACCAGCCGAGGCCCGTCCCCGGTGATCGTTGGCAGACGGTCGATCTGGACGTGGAGGTCGAGCCCCTTGGACTCCGCCATGGACCGAAAGGTCTTGGCGACGTCCTGCAGTAGGGCGACTAGGTCGGTAGGCTGGGTCCGAATCTCGAGCCGCTGGGAGTCGATCTGGTTCACGTCCAGGAGATCGTTGATCAGGCTGCCCAGCCGGTCGGTGTTCCGAGCGGCGATGTAGAGGAACTCCCTCTGCGATTCGGTGAGCGGGCCGGCGTCTCCGTCCACCACCAGCTCGATGAAGCCCTTGATGGCTGTCAGTGGGGTACGGAGCTCATGGGATACGGTTCCCACGAAGTCGTCCTTCATCTGCTCCAGCTGCTTGCGCTCAGTGATGTCACGGGCAATGGTCGAAGCCCCAATGATCCTCCCGGAGCGATCCAGCATGGGCGAGACCGTGAGGGCGACATCGATCTTCCGTCCCTCGCGGGTGAGATTGGTTGCCTCGAGCTGCTCGACCAGGTCACCCCGCATGATCCGCCCGAACAGCTCCTCCCCAGTGTGCTTCCGCACGTGGAGCAGGGAGACGTGACGTCCCTGCACCTCGGCCTGGCTGTATCCGTACAGCCGCTCGGCCCCCGCATTCCAGGTCAGGATCGTTCCGTCGAGTGAAGTCGCGATGATCGCGTCGTTGGAATGCTCAACAATGGCTGCCAGTTGATGAACCCGTTCCTCCGCCTGCTCGCGAGCCTGACTTTGCTGGCTCAGGGCAAGGTTCGTCGCAGCGAGCGAGATCGCCCGCCGTCGGGAGGTCTGTTCCACCCGTAGCGACCAGCCTACCAGGAGGGCACTCAACAGCCCCGCTGCCAGGGTGATGTTTGGAAGCGCCGGGCCGGCGGGGGTCGGGGGGAGAACTGTGCGTCCGAACGGCGTCCGGGGACCGGCGGCCAGGGCATACCACATGCAGATGGTCACCGTGCCTACCGCGACCGCCACCAGGGTGGGCAGCCAGGGAGGCGCTTCAGACGATGGTCCCTGGGTTGCGTTCCACGCGAGTCCGACGATGCCACCACCCAGGAGTATCAATCCAAGGGCGGTATGAACCGACATGGGATTGAAGTGGCCCCACCCATAAGCGCCCGGCACTCCGGCCGCATAGCCCACCAGCGCGGCAGTTCCCACTGAGATGACAATCGTGCCCAGGAGCGCAGGATAGAGATGCCGGGATCGGGAAACTGGCCGCCAGTAGAGACCGAGCAGCGCCGTGCCAATGAGGGTCAATGCAACCGCGGTGTTGGGGGGCATGCGGCCGGGATTGGAGACTCCGGTGAGGACGTAGGTCTCCAGCATCAGGTCGTCGATGCCGAGATCGATGTGGAAGACGTATTGAGCCAGGGTGGCGATGCCCATGCCGGTCGCCAGGCCGCCCAGTAGCAACGTGGGCCGCCGCTCATCGAGTGCGGCCGTCAGCAGCGCCGCGCCGCAGATCATGAACCCCAGCGCCGTGTTGTATTGCATCGGCGGGAAGCCCGGAAGGACCTGTATCAGGGCCACCGCTACCGTGAGCCATCCGGCCACCACCAGCCCGCCAAGGGCCGCGACGCTCGCTCCGGACGCGGCAGCCACTAGGGCGGCGCCGTTCTGGGGGCTTTGCTCGGGACGTAGAGTGAGGGTCATGCGGTCCTCGCCGCTACGCCGCGACGTTCCATGGCGCCCCAGGAGAGATCTCCCCGCAGATACTGCCAGAAAGCCTGGATTCGCCACCAGACGGTGAGTTGCCGGAAACCGAAGTTCTCCAGGACGGCAGCTACCAGAAGCCGG
>DASRIN010000529.1:0-2416 GCA_035649975.1 Gemmatimonadales bacterium | reverse complement strand
TCTCCGAGGCGCCACGCCCGAGGCCGGCGCAGTGGTCACCTGGAGCGCAAGCGGCACCGGGGCGCTCCTGACTCCAAGCGTCGATACAACCGGGGCCGACGGGATCTCGACCAGCGTCTGGCGTCTAGGAACCGATCCAGGCACGCAAAGCTCGCAGGCCGTGGTAGCCGGCGGAGCCGAAGGCTCGCCTGTGCGATTCACCGCGACCGCCTCGGCGAATCCGGGCGGGCCCTCCTCGATTGAGATTCAGCTGCGCAGTGACGGAGGCAATCGCTT
This sequence comes from Gemmatimonadales bacterium, assembly GCA_035649975.1. Classification (GTDB taxonomy): domain Bacteria; phylum Gemmatimonadota; class Gemmatimonadetes; order Gemmatimonadales; family GWC2-71-9; genus CAVVWJ01. The sequence continues at coordinate 2,140 of DASRIN010000529.1, read as the reverse complement.
CGAGCCTGCCAACGTGACGATCGCGGTCGGCACCACGGTTACCTGGACGTGGATCGGTGGGATCCACGATGTCACTCCCAGCGGCAACCCGGTGTTCACCGGCAGCGGCAGCCCGGTCTCCGCTCCGCACAGCTTCTCGCAGACGTTCAGCACTCCGGGGACCTACCTGTACTTCTGCACCGTGCACGGCACTCCGACCTCGGGGATGCGCGGCACGATCGTGGTCCAGTGATCCGCTCTACCATCGGTCTGGTAGCGCTCGTCCTGGGGTGGGCCACGTCGGCCACGGCCCAGGGCGAGTGCTTCCCCGGTCCGGGGTCGAACGAAGCGAAGACGATGGCGACCTTCGCGGTTCCACTCGCCTTCAGCCGGGGCAGCGCTCCGGATCTGTTCCCCGGCTTCACCGCCGGACTCGAGCTCGCCTCTCTCCCCAGAATCAGCGACGCCACCGCCACGCCGACCATCTGCCGGCCGGGCAAAGGACCGGAGCATACTGACCTGCTGTTCGCCATTCCGCGGCCCCGCATCGGAATGCCGCTGCCGCTGGGACTCAGCCTTCAGGCCAGCTGGGTCCCGCCGGTGAGAGTGAACGGGGTCAAAGCCAACCTCTTCGGTATCTCGCTGGAGAAGGCGTTCGGCCGATACGATGGGCTGGTGGCCGCGGTACGGGCCCATGCCACCTTCGGATCGGTCCAGGGCCCGATCACCTGCGACGATAAAGCGCTGGAGAATGCCGCCAGCGAATGCTTTGGAGGCACCCGGTCCGATGACCGCCTGAGCCCCAATATCCTGGGACTGGATCTCGCCGTTGGAGGCTCCTTGGTCGGGGGACGACTGCGGCCCTACGGCGGCGCGGGATACAACCGTCTTCAGCCCCGGTTTCAGGTGAACTTCACCAACCAGTTCGGGGAGCTCGACAATACCCAGGTCGAGGTGAACCTCAATCAGCTGGTAGTGTTCGGGGGAGCGACCTGGCAGGTGGCGGAGCGACTGGGATTGACCGGCGAGCTGTATGCCGCTCCCAGCAACGCGGTGACAGGCAGGGTGGTAATCCGGACCGCGGTCGGTCCGTGACAACCGGTGCCCTACTCACGTGGAGGAAACTTTAGATGACCATCATCCGTGCCCTGCTGCTGCTCGGTCTGACCGCGACTCAGGTCGTCGCCCAGGGACCTCAGCGTACTATCCCCGACGGTATCGTGCGCGAAGGGAAACTCAGCTTCGACGGCCGAGCCACGACCGGCAACTTCACCGGCACTACCACCGTGCTGACGGGAAAGGTGCAGGGTGGTCAGCTCTCGCAGGTTCGTGGCTGGGTGGAGGCTCCGGTACGGACACTGACGACCGGAAACCAGCGGCGCGACCGCGATCTGAACAAGTCCATGGAATCCGATAAGTATCCGGCCATTCGGTTCGAGCTGACCGATGTCACCGGGACCGGGGGGCCCAGCGACTCGGTCAACCTGATGCTGCACGGCCGCTTCATCATCCATGGCGTGACCCGCGAGGCCACTGTCCCTGCGAGCGTGGCGTTCCATGCCGAGGGGATTCGGGTGCGCGGTGCCACGCCACTCAACCTCAAGGACTACAAGATCGGGGGCCTGAGCAAAGCCCTCGGCATACTCAAGATGCAGAAGGAGATCATGATCCACGTCGATGTGCTGTTCGGGCCCGCACCCACGCAGCAGGCAGCCACTGGTTCCCTGTAATCCGGCGTCCTACGCCGGACTACACGTTTTGGAGTTGACCGCCGCCGGACCGGGCCGTACCCTCACTTCATCACCATGGACACAACTCTCGACATCGTACCCGCGGGGTTGGCGCTGCTGGACGCCGACGGCACAGTGCTCAGCGCCACACCGGGATTCAGCCGGGTGCTGGGCTGCGACGCCTCGCCGGTCGGACATGAGCTGGGTGACCTGCTGTGCACTCTGGATGACTCCGACGGAGTGGAAAGCGCCCTCGATCAATTGAGCCGGGGTGAGGCGGTCGAGCTCGAGGCCTGGTGCTGGCGGGGCGCCGACGGGCCGGCAGCGATTTGCTTGGTGGCGGCGCCGTTGGAGCTCGAGGATCAGCGCGCGGTCTTCTACTGTCTGGTACGGGACGTCACCGACCAGCGCCTCGCAGCCGAGGAGCACGC
>DASRIN010000528.1:0-2711 GCA_035649975.1 Gemmatimonadales bacterium | reverse complement strand
GTGCTGGAAGTGCGAGGGTTCGACATCACCGAGCAAGGCGAGGTGATCGATACACCGCTCGATACCAGCCGAGTGCACGTGAAGCTCTCGGAAATGAGCTTTCGCCTGCCGCCCCGGGGAACCCGCCGAGTGTTCTACGAGGCGGAGGGAGACACCCTTCCCGCCTGGTTCAACATTCTCAGCGCCATGACCGGTGCCCGGACTGAAACCGGCCTGAACGTCCGGATCCTCCTGCCCCACGTCGTGTACCTGAATCAGAAACAGCCACTGCGTCGGGGAGACGTGGCTGTCACCCGGATCGAGGTAGACAGTGGATCGGGAAAGGCACGAGTCCAGCTGGAGAACCGGGGATCGCGGCTCGGGCGGGTGTACCAGCTGAAGCTGAGCGCGGGTGATCATTCTGGTCAGTCGGCCGGCGGATTCCCGCTGCTTCCCGGCAAACGGCGCTGGGCCGAGGTTGACTGGGCCGGTGACACCGCTCCGTCACGCCTTATGATCCGCTTCGCGCGGTTTACCATCGACACCCTACTCTCCTCCGTATCGGCGTCACCAACCCCCAAGTCTGCCGCCGTCGTTCACCGGCCGTGAACCGGCTTCACTGCCGGCGCGGCATCGCGCTGGCCCTGACTGGCGTTGCACTCCTTTCCCAGCCAATCAGCTCGAGCGCACAGACTGTGGTCGAAGTTCAAGGCGGCGGCTCTTCGCTAGCCGACGGGTATGGCGCTACCGCGAACTTCTGGCGCCAGGGATACGATGGTTGGATTGGCCTTGGCTATCTCGACGGGTTCCGGGCGGGGGCCTACCTGCGGAAAGCCACCACTCGAGGAGATACGCTCGGCTTCGGCAATAGCGCGCTGATCCTGCGGCTGCCTACCGACATCTTTGCTCCCGGCTACAACCTGCTGGTGCAGGGGGTGAGCTTTGCGGGAGGAAGCGAACGCACGTCCTATCTGCTCTTTGGCGGGGCGAGCTCAGCGGGGGTGGGGGCGCCCTCGTTCCAGCCCACCAGTATCGAACAGCCGATGGGGGCTCTGTTCCTCCAACACCAGGTTGATCCGACGCTGCGGCTCACCACCAACGTTGTCCTAGCTGCCCGGCAGACGGTGCTGCCTGGAGTACAGTGGCAGCCCACGCCGGATCTCACCACCGGGTTCGTCATCGGGATGGGGTCGGATCGGCCCTACGCTGCTTCCAGCCTCTCTCTGCGACGGGGGCGGCTTGGAGTCCTGGCATCGTATGCCTGGAACCCGGACCGCTTTCGCCGGGTGGCGGTCCCCACCCCCAATCAGACTGAGGTCGACCGCGAAAACCTGCTGCTTACCTACGACCTGAGTCCCCAGTTCTCGGTCGGTGCAGGGCGGCAGAACTTTGTGCAAGACTCGGCTGACTCCAGGCCGCCGCTGCGGGCCACTGGAAACACTGTCTTTGCCGGAGGCCGCATCCGGGAGGTTCGACTGACCGCTGGGCTGTATCACTCCCGCGCCGACAGCGCCGCCAACCTGAGCTCCTACGTGGCGGTAGGCCGAGAGCTGACCCGCTGGCTCGACACCGAGATGTTCCTGCTGCAGAGCCGGCCGAAAGGTCGGCCGACGGAGACGACTCCACTGGTAAACCTGCGATGGCGGATATCGCCGCGGCTGGGCGTCAGCCAGCAGATTTCCTTCCACCGCGGGCGGCCAACGGTTCTGTTCGGCGCCAGTCTCTCGACCCCGGTCGGGGAGTTCGCGGCCGACTACCAGATCGTGCATCAGCCGCTGCAGCCGTTTAGTCCGTTCCGAAGCGCCCTCAACCTGACCGCGAGGCTCCAGCTCGGAAACTATTCCACCAGCGTCGGGACCTACGTGCGTCCGGACGGAGCGGTGGACTACTCCGCATCCGGCAGCACGTTTCTTTACCTGGGAACGTTTGGGGGAGCCCAGCCCCAGCAGATCGGGGGACGAGTGTCGCGGTACGTCGTTCGGGGCAGCGTCCAGGACGAGCTCGGGCATCCGGTCGAAGGGGCTGCCCTGGCGCTCAACGGCGAGGTTGTGTACACCAATTCGGCCGGAGAGTTCTTTCTCCGGACCCGCTACCCACAGCGTTACTCGCTCAAGCTGTTGATTGAAGAGTTCCTGCTGCCGGGCGCGTGGGAAGTGGTGAGTGCACCTGATCAGGTGACGGCGGCGGAGGATGCGAAGGCGACCCCGGTCCGGATTGTTCTCCGTCCGGCAGGCTCCGGCGCGCCCTAGCGCACGTCCAGCAGCTCAACCTCGAACACCAAAGTTGCGCCCGGTGGGATGTCGGGAGGGGCCCCGGCCGTACCGTAAGCCAGGTCGGGCGGAATCACCAGCTTCCTCTTTCCGCCGACTTTCATCCCCGCCACGCCTTCGTCCCACCCCGCGATTACCTGACCCGCGCCCAGACTGAACTCAAACGGCTCATTCCGATCCCGGCTGCTATCGAACTTCTCTCCGTTGGGCAGCCAGCCGGTGTAATGCACCCGCACCATTCTGCCCGCTGTAGCCGTCTTCCCCTCGCCCAACGCGACATCCTGATAGCGAAGGCCGGACGGCGTCTTGGTCATTGTCGTGGTATCGACCCCGAGGGCGGCGCTGAAGCCTCCCTGCGGCGCGCGATGGCCCTCCGCCTTGTCGCCGCACCCGAACAAACCAACGACGCCAAGCGCGAGCCACAAACGAGCCACGACAACTCCTGATCTGGTGAGATGAGCC
>DASRIN010000527.1:0-2241 GCA_035649975.1 Gemmatimonadales bacterium | reverse complement strand
GCCGCGTCGATCCAATCACTTCCGCCGGAGCTGCCCGATCTTCTCTACAGTCTGGGCGCAGGGCGACTACGCCGGCTGTGGATCATCGCAGGAGAGGCACAACTGGGCCTGCTTGCGGCCATCATGGCGGGCTTCGGCGCGGTCATCTCCGAAGTCGGCGCCTCGATGACGGTGGGGGGTAACCTTCGGGGCAGCACCCGGGTGCTCACCACCGCGATCGTCACCGAGACCGGACGGGGCAATCTCTCCTTCGCCCTCGCCCTCGGAGTCATGCTGCTGGCGCTCGCCTTCGCCGTGAACATTCTTCTCACCAGGATCCAGCAGCGGCAGCGCGGCTGATGGATGTCTCTGTCACGGATCTAGCCGTCACCAAAAACGGCCGCACAATCCTGCAGGTTCCTGGGCTGAGGTTCCCCCGGGGCAGCACCACGGCCATCTTCGGTCCCAATGGCGCGGGGAAGACGACGCTGCTTCGGACGATCGCGGGACTGGAGCGTGTGGAGCGGGGGGAAGTGCGGGTGGGGGGGCTGCCGGCCGGCAGGGAGCCGCTGGCCCGGGGGTTGGTCGGAATGGCCTTCCAGAAAGCCATGTTTCTGCGCGGCAGCGTTCGCCGCAATCTCGACTTGGCTCTCCGGCTGAGGAAAGTCCCGGCGCTGGAGCGTCGCACCCGGCTCGAGGAAGCCGCAGCCGAGTGTGGAATAGCCAGTCTGCTGGAGCGCCCGGCGCGCGAGCTCTCCGGCGGTGAGGCCCAGCGGGTCAACCTGGCTCGGGTCCTGGTACTCCGCGCACCCGTGACGTTGCTGGACGAGCCGCTGGCGGGCGTGGACCGGATTGCCCGAACCCAGTTCTTGAGCGAACTGCCGGGCGTGCTGGCCAGATTTCCCGCCACCACCATTCTGGTCACCCATGACCGGGAGGAGGCGTTTCGTCTGGCCGATCGTCTGGTAGTGCTGATCGATGGGCAGGTGAGGGCAGCCGGGATCAAGGGATTCGTCTACGCCCATCCTCCTGATCGGGCGACGGCGGAGCTGCTGGGTTACACCGCAGTAGTGGTGGACGGACGGGTGCTCGCCATCCCGCCCGGCAGTCTGCGGGTCGGCAACGGCCCGCTGCCGTTCATGGTTGAAGTCGAGCGGGTGATCGACATGGGGAACCACCTGCACGTGCTCGGCACTGTAGGCGAGCAGCGAGTGGATTTTCGTTTGCCTTCCCGGGTCGCTCCGCCGGAGGAAGGCTCCACATTGAGGGTCCACGCCGGTGCCGATGCCGTGATGCTGGACGGGTAGGCATTGGATCCTCTCTCCGACCTGCTGCGCGTGGTCCGATTGGACGGCGCCTTCTTCTATGCGGTCGAAGCGGCGGGACCCTGGTGCGTCGAGTCGCCTCCGGCTCAGAAGCTGAAGCCCCGAATCCTGCCTAGGGCGGAGCACCTCATCTCCTATCACATACTCACCCAAGGCCGCTGCTATGCCAGGCTGCTCGGGCAGGGGCCGCTCGAGCTGCTCGCGGGCGATGCGATTGTCTTTCCCCACGGTGACGCGAACGTCATGTCGAGCGGGCCGGACCTGCGGGTCACCGGCATGTTGACCAGCTCGCCCGAGCGATACCCTGAGACAGTGGTGCTGGGAGAAGGCGGGCAGCCCAGCGCGTCGTTCGTGTGCGGTTTCCTCGGTTGCGACCGGCGGCCCTTCAACCCGCTCCTGGCGTCCTTGCCGAGACTGCTGCACATGCGCGGGATGTCGAGCGCCTGGCTCGACTTCTCTCGCCGCCTCACGGAGGAGTCGCGACTCGGCCGACCCGGCGCCGACGGAGTGCTCACCCGCCTGGCGGAGCTGATGTTCATCGACCTGTTGCGGCGGTATATGGCGGAACTGCCGGCGGGCCAGGCCGGTTGGCTTGCCGGGCTGCGGGACGAGGTCGTGGGTCGAGTCCTGGCCGAGATCCATGCTCAGCCATCCCATCCGTGGACGCTGGAGGAACTGGCGCGACAGGCCAATTCGTCTCGGACCAATGTCGCCAAGCGGTTCAACGAGCTGGTTGGCCAACCGCCGATGCAGTATCTGAGTCAGTGGCGGCTACAAATCGCGGCCAATCTATTGAGCGAGAGTGGTGCCAAGATCGCGGCGATCGCGCGCGAGGTCGGCTACGACTCCGAGGCCGCTTTCAGCCGTGCCTTCAAGAAGGTGACCGGGCGTGCCCCCGGGGCCTGGCGGGAGGATCGTCGCAGATTCTAGAACGGCT
>DASRIN010000526.1:0-14023 GCA_035649975.1 Gemmatimonadales bacterium | reverse complement strand
CACGCCATGCGAGGTAGGCCGGAATGCCCAGCAGGATGATCCCGAAGGTGATACCGGTGTTCACCGGGTCGGTCCACAGAGCATTCACTACCATCGCCAGCGATGCCAGCAGAAAGAGGATGGGCACCACCGGATATCCCCAGGTCCGATACGGCCGCGGCAGCTCCGCCCGAGTCCGGCGGAGAACAAATACCGCTCCAACTGCCAGGGCGTAAAACGGCCAGATACCCAGGATGAACTTGTCGGCCAGCTGCTGGAAGTCATTCAGCAGGACGTAAACGACGCCGAGAGCGGTAGCCAACCAGATGGCGACCGAGGGACTGTGGTAGCGGGGCGAGACCCGGGCGATAGTCTGGAAGAACAAGCCCCGATCGGCCATGGCAAAGAAGATTCTGGGGCCGGTCATCATCGAGCCGATCAGCGTACTGAAGCAGGAAAGCATGACGACCGCGGATATGGCGCCTCCGGCGTGGCGCCCCAGGAGCGGAATCCGCTCGGCCGCGGTGGCGGCGATCAGGGGCGACCGTGCCATGTCGTTCAGCGGCACTAGATAGATGTAGGCAACGTTGAGCAACAGGTAGATCACCAGAATGCCAAAGGTGCCGAGGATGAGAGCGCGCGGCAGAGTGCGCCCGGGGTCCTTGACCTCACCGCCCATAAAGGAAAGGTCGGCCCAGCCATCGTACGTCCACATGATGGCGATGAGCGCGGTCGCCAGAAGAGAGAGATTGAGGCCGCTGCCCCAGGCAGGGCTGAAATGCGAGGGATCACCCTCTCCGACCGTGAAGGCCAGCAGCACTAGGGCCGCGAGGGCAGTGTACTTGGCCACGGTTGACAGGTTCATTAAGACCGCTGCCCGGTTTACCCCCAGGTAGTTCAGCAAGCCGACGCTGACCACGGCTCCGGCAGCCACCCAGCGAACCTCCATGGGGTCGAGCGGGATGAAGTGGCCCAGGTACTCGGCGAAGATGGTCGCGATGGCGCCTAACGCAGAGGCCCGAATAACGGTCAGTTCCGACCAGCCGAACAGGAAGGCGGGCAGCGGTCCGAATGCCTCGAGGATATAAGCAAAAACTCCCCCGGATCGGGGGAGCGCTCCCGCCAGCTCGGCGAGGGTAAGGGCCCCGAACAAAGCGATGATGCCGCCGAGCACCCACGCCAGGAGGACTGGGCCAGGCTCCTGGAGCCGCTCCGCGACACTGGCAGGCACTCGGAAGATGCCGCTGCCAATGGTAGAGCCGATAAGCACGGCCACCGCACTCCAGAGGCCCAGGTGCCGCGGCAGACGCTCACCCCAGGCATCACGTTGTGGAAGCATGGCCAAATATATCTTTCGCCAGCTATAATGGCCTGGATCACTACCTTGGAAATGACACTCGAGCCATGATGACCCGAATACAGGGAGGGCCCCCACGGGCACTGCGCCGCCTGGCCTGGACCGGCGCCTGGCTGACGTTTGGCCTGATCGTGCTGGGTGGGATCGTCCGGATTACCGGCTCGGGCATGGGCTGCGGAGATCACTGGCCGCTCTGCAATGGCGAGTGGTTTCCCCCGCTGGATCTGCCTACCATGATCGAGATCGGGCACCGCTGGGCCGCGGGCCTGGTGACGCTGGTAGTGTTGAGCACGACGATTGTGGCTTGGCGATACCATCGGTCCGAGCCTTTGGTAAGAGACCCGGCAACCGTCGCCTCCCTGCTCCTCGTGGTGCAGGTGCTGCTGGGGGCGGTGACCGTCAAGCTCGCCCTTCCGCCCTGGATAGTCATCACTCACTTCGCCAACGCCATGATCCTGCTGGCGGTGCTGATCGTGACCGGGCTTCGCGCCGGCGAGGGCACCCAGCCGCTCCCCTACCGGCAGCGTCACCCGGGAAACCGGCTGGTGCTGACGGTAGCGGCCACGGGTTTCGGCGTCATCCTGTTCGGAGGTCAGGTGGCCAACTTCGATGCCGGCCTGCTCTGCCTGGGGCTCCCACTCTGCAATGGGACACTGTTGCCACCAGCGGCACCGCTGGCCTCCTTGCACTGGGCCCACCGGGTGCTGGCATTGGTATTTGTCGGACTCATCGTGACTCTCGCCGTCGTCCTGATCCGCCGGTCCCGGCCGGCCGAGGCTCGGGTCCGCCGGTGGACGCTGCTGGTGCTGCTGATGTCGGTTCTCCAGATCGCGGTGGGCGCGTTCATGGTGACCCACCTGTTACCCACTGAATTGCGAGTCGCGCACCTCCTGGTCGGGACCGGGGTCTGGGCGACACTGGTGGTACTGCTGTTCCACTCCAACCGGACGGCGGCGACAGCCGCAGCGGCGACCAAAGAGCTGCCTGAGCGGCCTACGCTCGTAGCCGACCTGATCACGCTGACTAAGCCGCGTATCATTTCTCTGCTGCTGGTGACCACCGTTGCCCCGATGTTCATCACTCCGGCCGGACTCCCATCAGCCGGACTGGTGCTCTGGGTCATTCTGGGAGGCTATCTGATGGCGGGTGGGGCTAACGCCATCAACATGTGGTTCGATCGGGACATCGACGGGAAGATGGGCCGGACCCGGCTGCGTCCTATTCCGGCGGGGAGAATTCGGCCTGCGGCAGGCCTGGCCTTCGGAATCGGCCTGGGGCTGGCCGCGTTCGGGGTGCTCTGGTATAAGGTCGACCGGCTCAGCGCCTGGATCGCCCTCGCCGGGCTTCTGTTCTACGTCTTCATCTATACCATCTGGCTCAAGCGCAGCAGTCCGCAGAACATCGTAATCGGCGGCGCCGCCGGGGCCTTCCCGCCGTTGGTGGGATGGACCGCCATGACCGGCCAGCTGGACCTGGCCGCGATCTATCTTTTCGCCATCATTTTCTATTGGACTCCACCCCACTTCTGGGCGCTGGCCCTCATCAAACAGCGGGAGTACGCCAAGGCCGGGGTGCCCATGCTTCCAGTGGTTCGGGGTGAGAGTCGGACCAAGTTCGAGATGCTGGCCTACACCCTCATTCTTCTGCCCCTCACGATCATGCCGGCGCTAGTTGGGGCTCTGGGAGTCTTCTATGGCTCAGTCGCGTTGCTGCTGGGAGCCAGGCTGCTCTGGTACTGCATCCGACTGCTGCGGGAGCGGGGCTCGACCCCAGTTGCCTGGCAGATGTATCGCTACAGCCTGGTTTACCTCGCCCTGCTCTTCCTGGCCATGGGCGTTGACCGCGCCGTTCCCTTCGGGCACCGCGACCCACCGGCCAGGGTCCTGATCCTGGACCATCCCGACCGCGAGCTGGCCACACCGACGGGCGGACACCACGGCCACTAAGTCGGACGACACCGGTTCCAGCCGGCGCCTCCCTGCCCCCGGTCGCCTGGTTCGGCTCTGGCCCCGCGTCCGGGCTTACTCCGGCATGCTGGGTCTGGCTTCGCTCACTTTGGTCGCCAGCGCGCTGCTGGGCCTGGCATTCCCCATGGTGGTGCGGTACCTGCTCGACGCGGCATTCGTTCAGCAGAACCGGCAAATACTCGACCGCATCGCCATCGGGCTGGTGATCCTGTTCAGCGTCCAGGCGGTTCTCAACTATGTGCAGACCTATCTCCTGAGCGCCGTGGGAGAGCGGGTGGTCGCGCGGGTTCGGGAGGAGCTCTTTGCCAAGCTGCTGGAGATGCCTCCCGGATTCTTTGCCGAGCGCCGGACCGGTGAGCTCACCAGCCGGCTGACCACCGACATCGGCCTGCTGCAGGGCGTGTTGAGCCATCAAATAGCGGAATTCTCCCGGCAGCTGCTGGCTCTGGTGGGCGGCATCGTGTTATTGACCCTGATGCAGCCGCGGCTGACCCTGACCGCGCTGGGGGTGGTGCCGCTGGTGATCGGGACGGCCCTGTACTTTGGTCGCCGCCTCCGGCGAATGACCGTCGGGGTACAGGACAAGGTGGCCGAGGCTACCGCTGTGGCCGAAGAGGCATTCAGTCAGATCCGCACGGTTCAGAGCTTCGTGCAGGAGCCGGCCGAGCGCGCAAGATACGGAGAGCGGATCGGGGCGAGCGTCAGGGCGGCCCTGACCCGAGCGCAGCTGCGAGGCGTGTTCTTCGGTGTGCTCACCTTCTCCACCTTCGTCGGCATCGTGTTCGTCCTCTGGCAAGGGGGTCTCCTGGTGCTGGAGGGTCAGCTCACCCCGGGGGAGCTGGTACAGTTCCTCTTGTACACCATCACCATCGCCGCGGCCATTGGTGCGCTGGCATCCTTCTTCAGCAGCTATCAGGAGGCGGTTGGTGCGGCCGAGCGGGTGTTCGAGATCCTCGAGATGTCTCCCGCCATCAGCGATCTGGAGGCACCGGAAGAACTGCCAGCGCCGGTTCGGGGAAGAGTTGACTTCGAGCGGATCTCCTTCCGTTACCAGCGAAACCCGGCACTCCCCTGGATTCTGGAAGACATCGACCTCCAGTGCGCGCCGGGGGAGGTGGTTGCCCTGGTAGGGCCTTCAGGAGGGGGAAAGACCACGCTGGTGTCCCTGCTGCCCCGCTTCTGGGACGTGGACCGCGGGCGGGTGCTGCTGGACGGCATTGATGTTCGCCATCTCCGGCTGGCCGATCTCCGCGGTGCCATTGCCATCGTGCCCCAGGACCCGGCCCTTTTTAGCGGAACGATCCGGGAGAATATCGCGTACGCCCTGCCCGGAGCAGCCCCAGTCGAGGTCGAGGCGGCGGCACGGGCCGCGCACGCCCACGAGTTCGTCGAGCGCCTGCCGAACGGCTATGAGACGTTGGTAGGTGAGCGCGGAGTCAAGCTTTCCGGTGGTCAGCGGCAGCGGATCGCCATCGCTAGGGCCATCCTCAAGAATCCTTCGGTGCTTATTTTGGACGAAGCCACCAGCAACCTGGACACCGAGAGCGAGCGGTTGATCGAAGACGCGCTCGGCAAGCTGCTGGTCGGTCGGACCACGCTCATTATCGCCCACCGGCTGAGCACCGTCCGGCGGGCGGACCGGCTGGTGGTGATCGATCACGGCCGCATTGTCGAGATGGGATCTCACTCCGAATTGCTGGACCTGGGCGGGCTGTACGCTCGGCTGTATCAGCGCCAGTTCCGGGATGATCTGGAAGATCGGGAGACCGAACCGATTACAGTATGAGAAACCCCCATGCAGATCACCTGCATGGGGGTTCGGTTTACCAGAACAGCCTGCCAGTCTAGCGCGTGATTGTGATATCGATCCGGGTCGGGGTGTCCGGGGGAAGGGGCGGCACGGCACTGGCGAAGAAGATTGCCGCAATGTAATACGTTCCGGCAGCGAGAACGTAATCACCGCTCTCGGGGTGGCTGGCACCAGCGGCCACGAAATTCATTCCTGCTGGCGAGCAGGAGGCGTCGGAGCACAGCACCAGATCCAGGTCCGCAAGACTGCTGGCGGGCCAGTTCAGCGTGATGTTGACGGTATCCAGTGGTTCCGTCAGAGTGAACTGATAGTACTGCGCCCCGTTGGCCGCGAAAGGCGGGTCCGTAACCTGGGGGTATACGACATCGGCACCGGTGAAGCCGCCGGTGTCGAAGAATGCCGAGGCACCACCCTGAACCGGGGTCGGAATCACGGGCGCGCTGCCGAGAGCGTCATGACCAGGCACAGTATCGAGCAGCGGGATCAGAACCGAATCAACCGTGGGGAGAGTCAAGGGCACCCCAGGGATGTAGGCGGCCTCCACCGAATCGATCGTCGCTGTCCTGAACTTCGGCGTCGGCGGGATTTCGGTGGGATCCGGGAATAGGGGCTGCGGAACAAACGAGAAGGACGTGCCATCGGGCGCCCGAGAGGTGACCACCCCGACGTCGGCTCCGAAGGTGATGAAGGCGCCGGGCATGAAGGTGTAGCCCGCCGGGGCCGTCACCGTCAGCTCCTGATTGAGAGCCGGGGCAGGGTTGGAGAAGGTTGCCGGGACGTCGTTCGGCGCTACCGTCACCGGAATCAGGAGCGTATCGCCGTTGGTCTCTACCGTGAACGAGCTGTTCACCAGGTCGTTTCCGGTCACGATGAACCGCTGACTGGTTTCCAGATTGGTGCCGATCGTCGTAGCCAGATAGGTGGGGTCCTCCTCCACCGCAATACCCGGGGCAACGTTGCGAATGGTGAAATTGACTGCCTGCTGGTTCCCCTGGGCGTCCACCTCTTGGACCACGACGAACTTCTGGGAGCCCTGGCCGAGCACCACGGTGGATGGGTCGGCCACGACATGCTTCTCCGAACCCTGCAAATCCGAGGTCGGATCGCCGTTACACGACCACAGCCCGGCGGCCATTGTCAGCGCGACCAAGCCACACATCGAACGCTTCATACTGAGCACCTCGTCATGTGAGACGTGAAAACTTCGCTTGAAAGTCCGTCAGCAACGCCGGTCAAAACGACGCCCTTGCGTTTACATCGATTCCCAGGAACTGGCTGATGTCAGCAACCGCGGGTCCACCGAGGACCCCGACCCAGCCCGGAAAGCCCGTCTCCTTCAGATCGTTGGAGTGCATCAGGGTAAACGCCCCGAAGCCGGACCGGTCGGCAAAGATGTAGTAGTAGCCCTTTCCTCTGGCGTACTTCCAGACTTCGTACGGTGGAGCACGCCCCTGCTGCTGCTGCCGGTACACTTCCTCCGGGCTCCCGTTCCTGGCATAGATGCGGCCCCGATCGGACCGCCAGCCGGAGATCGGATTCCTGCCACCTTCCTTGAACGCCTTGTTGGCGTAGTCCACGGCGGCGTAGTACGACTCCCTCCGCTCGTTCTTCGGCGTACCCGGGGTTGGGTCCCGCTGTTTCCAGAAGGTCGTCAGATACCGCCGCTTGGCGGCGAGGCTCAGTTTGGAGTTCCAAACCTGGAGCTCCCGAGGCTCGGCGATGTACACCAGGGGGGCTTCTGCCTCATTCAGCTCGGCGTCCGACATGGCAGCGAAGTAACCTTCGTCGGTGATCCGTTCAGCCTCCCGCCGGGCCGCGTCTTTGGCCAGGGTTTCACCCAGGCCGGCCATGGTGAGCTCGGCCGACCGTTGAATGGTGCGGCCGTTGAATTGGAGATCGGCCAGCATGACGTAGCTGCCGGGTGGTAGCCCGGTGAGATCCAGCTGGCCTTTGAGGACGCTACCGCCGGCGGTCACGTTCACCGTCTGCGGAGCGGTTTTGGTCACGGTCTTTCCGGCGGAGTCCCGGATGGCAACGCTCATCTGGCCATTGCCTGTCTGGTCGGTGTAGACCTCGAGCAGGTAGTACACCGTTGCCCGCAGCGGTGTCAGGAGGACCCGGGCGGTGGCAGTGACCAGGTTGTTCCCGGTCCGAAACTCCCCCAAACGTGGAACCGTGTCGGTGGAGGTGGCCAGCCGCATCTCCGGCGCGATGAGAAGGTCGGAGGCTGCACTGGAGTCCGAGAGCGCCTGGAGGTCCGTCGCGGCGCTCACCTTCCGCCCACTGGCGGAGTCCTGGACCGCCACCTCGAACCGGTACTTGCCTGGTGCCACGGCAAAGTCCACAATCTCCACGGTGTATGCGTTGGCGTCGTTGGTGATGGAGGCCCGATTCTGCCAGGACTGCTGATACAAAGCCAACCCGGTCGAGTCGGCCACCCGAACCGTCACCGTGTAACCGGCCTGGCCTCCCCCGCGAGACGGCTGCAGGAAGGACAGGGGAATCTGGACCAGTCCCTTGACCCGAGTTCGGTCCTGATCGGCCCGATAGAAGCGCACGGCCCTTAATACCAGGCCGGCGTCACGCTGGTCGGCTGCCAACCCCAGGGAGGACCCGGCAACCACCGCCAGTACAATCAGCTTGAACATGCGCAACATTGATGACCTATATATGCCGGGCCTCAGGCGGAGCCTACTGCGCTCCGCCCGGCGCCCGCACACCTACCAGCCTACGCTGACGCTGAAGAAGTTGGTTCCCCCGAGCACGCCGAGATACTTCCAGGCGTAGTCGAGGCCGAGATTGAAGTTGCCGCTGCCATAGTTCACCCCACCACCAAAGGCCAGCCCTTGGAGGTTCTCCTCGTCGCCCAGGGCTGTGGTGTTCGGATCGATGGGATCCAGGTTGTTGGCCGCGGTGTAGCTGTAGCTGCTCCGCAACGCCACGCCGAAGTTGGACCCGCCCAGCCGCTCGGACATCCACTCGCCACCGGCTGAGAAGCCGGCGCCGTTGTTGTTCGGCTGGTTGAAGTCCGAGATCAGGGTGAGCCGGTTGTTGTCGCCGGTGAGCAAGTCATAGGCGAGCCCCACCCGGAAGGTGGTGGGCAGGCTGTACCCGGTGGTCTGGAACTCGGAGGGCTGCGGGTTCGAGGGCACCTCGGGCTCGCCCGGAATCGGGTCCCGCGGCGTCTCCGCCTCGAGGGCCTCGCCGCTGTAGGACAGGTTGGTGCCGAGGTTGGAAACCACGAAGGAGAACCGGATCGGATGCCCGCTCAGGCTGGAGTGGAAGCTGGTGCCGAAGTCCAAGGCAAAAGCCCGTCCGGACGCGCGTCCGAGGTTGTCGAATACGCCTTTTGCGCTGATGCCCGCGGAGAACCGATCGGAGAAGTTCTGGGCGAAGCTGATGCCGGCAAAGGTCTCGTTCACTGAATAGACCGAGCCGGTGCCTTCAGGCTGCTCCACCGTGTAAACCGGCTGGTCCTTGAAGCCATAGGTGCCGATCTGAATACCCACAGCCCGGGAGCCGCCCGAGAACGGAAACGCGATGCCGCCCCAGCTGTACCGGGTGTCCGCCACATAGTCATAGGTACCGACCATGGCGGCGGCCCTCGGCATCAAGGCAATGCCGGCGGGGTTGTAGTACAGCGCGCTGACGTCGGTGGCGATGGACTGGAAGGCACCACCGAGTGCGGTGCCTCTGGCCCCGGCCCCGAAGAGCAGGAACTCCGCCGACGTCGTACCATACGCGGTGTTGTCCTGGTTGATGTCGTCCTGTGCCGCAGCGGCCACAGGAAGCCCGCTCAGGAGGGCTGCCATCAGGGCCAGGTTTCGTGCGGTAAAGTGACTCATATGCTCCCCATCTCCTGGATGTGGGGGGCCGGCGCACCGGCCCCCTCCCGTTGGCTGCTACTGAGCGAAATTGACGACCGTGAAGCGACCCACATGACGAGCATCGCCCGCTTCGATGTGGTAGAAGTAGACCCCGCTTGCCACGATCTGATTATTGCGATTCCGTACGTTCCAGTCCTCGGCACCGCCGTAGGTAGTCGAGTGGTGCTCGAGTAGGGACACCAGAACGCCGCTGGACGAGTAGATCCGGATGATGGCGTCAGTCGGCAAGTTCACGAACTTGATGACCTTGGTGTCCGTGGTCTGCTCGAACTGGCTGGTTACATAGTACGGATCCGGCACCGTGTGCACCCGCCTCAGGTCTTCCGGCGTAGCTGCTGCCACCTGGTTGGTGGTGGAATAGCCGAGCCGGATGGTAGCCCCCACCGCGGTGTAGGGACGCTCTACCGGGAAGAAGACGTAAGACCCGTCGTTGCCGGCATCGCCGTGTCCACCCCGGATGGCCCCGGTATAGGTCCGCAGCGACCAGACGGTTCCTTGCGCCGGCAGCGCTCCAGCTGGCCCAAGGTCGAAGGTGAAGAAATGCCCCGGCATATACATGATGAAGCCGGGTCCGGTGGCGTTCAGGATGCCGAACCCGGTCTGCACGAAGCCGGTAGGGCCGGGTACGGCGGTGGGACTCAGGGCAACTGCCGGCGTTCCTCCACACCCGATGAGGCCGTCCACGGGATCAGAGACTGCCGGGAATGAGAGCAGCGGTTCGACGTTGCACATGTCCAGAGACGTGAGCTGCGTCGAGGCCGTGGCCGACTGGTTCAGGAAACCCCAGCTGGCGCCGGCCGTGGGACTGAACGCCACCGGCACGTTGTGGGTGACGTCGATAACCGAATCGACCGTTCCCCCGGTACCCCAATACACGTTGAAGTCCGCCGCCCTGGCGGCCCCGGAGATTGCGCCCTCAACCACGCGCCAGACGTTGTTGACGGTCTGGTACGAGAGATCCTCGTGGATACCAGCTACACCCGCCAGCTCACCCGCGTTGTTGGGGGTCTTGAAGGGCGCCGGGGTGGCCGAGTTTTGCCGGTTGCCGCCATTGGGGTCGATCTTGGTCTCGTTGTTCGCCGGCGAGGGGCCGTTGAACCACCGGGACCCGTTGTAGTCGCAGCCCAGTGAGCCGGCCGCGTTGAAGCCGTTGGAAGTGGTCTTATTGATGCACCCCCGGCCCCAGGAGTTGGTGTAGTACACGCCCGGCATAGTCTGGACAAACTCCGCGCGCAACGTATCCGCCGCTCCGCCGCCGAAGGTCCCGGCCAGCGCCGGATCCGCCGGTACGGCAAGGTAGAACTGGTTGGCCAACGCATCGAGGTTGGTCACATCCTGGGTGACCGGCAGCACCATCTGGAAGGAGCCGAGTGCCGTGGTGGCCGTCAGGTAGTAGGTCGACGGTAGTCCATCATAGGCGGACCCCAGCGTTAGGCTGTCGAGCGTGGCGGTCAACTCACCAGGTGCCGAGATGATCTGGCTGGCAAATTGGCCGGCAAAGTGCAGATCTCCACCGTCGGCTGGCGGGAACGGCCCGCTGAAGCGACCGGTGGCAGGATCCAGCGTAGGCGTGCCGGTGAAGACGCTGTCCTGCGCCACTCCCCGGCCGACCACATTCATAGTCACCGTTCCAGTGACGGTTGCATTGGTGCCCTGCGGTACCGGAATCACCGATTTGGTTGCTCGGGGTGACTCGATAGACGAAGGTCCCGACTGGAAGGAGTTGATATCGAAAGCAGTGACCGAGTAGAAGTAGCGCAGGTTATTGCGCACTCCCGTATCCAGGAAGGTGAAGGGGACGCCAGTATCCTCCAGCTCAGGCAAACCACTGGCGCCGCCAGTGATGGCGGTGTCGGCGATGAGGATGATGGACTGCCCCGTGGCCAGTGTGGTACGCTCACCCCGCTTGACCTGGATGATGGGTCCGACCAGCGGTATGTCGAGGCTTACCGTGGGGGCCACACCCGCAACCAGCGAATCGAAGTCGACCGGGCAGCCTAAGGTGGTATCGGTGCCCACGACCGTGACGGTGTTGATGCCGAGCTCAGGAGCGCAGCCCACTTGCAGCTGGCCGTCCACGCTGATTTGGCTGGTAAAGTCGGTAATGACCGTACCCTGATAGTCGAACTGGGCCACCTCGGTCAACTCGTCGGGGGAATCGACCCGCCCGCGATAGATCCGGTATCCCTCCACATCGAACTGGCGATAGTTGGGATCGTACAGCGGATTGGGCTCGACCAAGCCGGTCTCCGGATCGGTACGGGTCAGTGAGCTGGCGATCACGAAGAATGGATCACCCGTGGTCTCCGTGGGTGACGGGCGCCAGAGCACCGTGACCTGGTTGTCACCCGGGATAAGGAAGAACTCCGGGGACTCGGGGGCGAAGGGAAGCAGGAAGCCGTTGTCGAACACGCTCTGAGCGACCAGCGCCTTGCCCAGCAGGGAGTTCGGCGTGGGAGCGGTGAACTCAGCCTGGTCTGCCGCACCGTCCCCATCCGCATCCCCAGCATAGCCGATAAACCCGGATACCGAGTCTACGGTGTTCACGTTGTCGGCTGTGTTCGGGTTGCTGAGCAGCCGGGCATCGCCCGGGGTAATGGTGCAGGTGCCGGGGCCCACGCATGCGCCTGCAATGCGCGGGGCGGCGAAGATGTAGGCCACGGCGATGGTACCGAACTGCCCCGGGCCCAGTGTCAGGGGACCGGACGACTGGAAGAACCGCATGTCGTCCGATGCGGTGTTGTTGACGAAGCAGATCTTGGTCTCCTGCGGGTTGCCGGTGTTGCAGGGCGCGTCGCCGGCAGCCGGATTGATGTTATTGGAGATGTAGCGGAACAGCTGGGTGGTGTTCTGCGCGTCATCGAACGCGCCGCCATTGATGGTGTTGCTGAAGAGCGTGAGTCCCACCTCTTCACCAGCCACGACCGGGCTCTTGAGGTACTTGACCCCAACGAAGCCAGAGCCGGGGAAGAACGGCGGACTGAAGATGCTGGGATCGAAGGTCCACCCTGCGGCCGGAGCGAAGCTCTCCTGGTAGACGTAGCCCAAAGCGAAGGGCACGTTCACCGACGAGAAGTTGGACCCCGCCTCGGCCACGTCCATGTCGGCCGAGAAGGCGGCGAAGAGATTCTCTACCGTATACCCGCCGTCGGGCAGCGTGATGCCGAACGCAGCCTCGTTGCGCTGCTGGAACACGGCACCCTGGCGGGCCAGGATGTCGGCCATGCCCGGCCGCACGCCCGCCGCGGTGTATACCGCCGGATCGGAGGCCGTGACGTTATAGAAAGTGTAGAGGAAGTAGAGGATGTCCTGGTTACCCGAGGGGAAGTTCCAGCCCATGCCGCGCTGCTCGACCAGGATGCCCAGCGGGTGGGGGCGGCCGGCTACCAGACCGGGGTTTCCGTCCCAGGAGAGCCACCAGACGTCACCCTGCGACGCCTGATTTCGGCCCCGGAGCAGGGGGAAGAACAGATCCTGATTGACGTCGCCCAGCGGCACCTTGGCGGCCTTGCAGACCTCGTTGCAGGTGCCGGTGGTGTCACTGATGAACGCGTTGTCTTCCGGGTTGGTGGTGTTGTAGATCGGCTCCACCTGCTCGCCGTGCTGGGTCGTGCCCTTAGGATCGAAAAAGAAGGCGCCGGTGGTATCGCCGGCCCAGGGGCCGCCGTCGCCGCCGACCACGCCGGCGATCTGCAGGCCGGAGTTGAACACGTACTGGTCGGCAGTGCCCTTGGGCCAGAAGCCGCCGCCGATGGTCGACGAGTTGGTCGAGTCGACGCAGACCTCGCCCGTGGTCGCCAGACCGCAGTAGATCCGGTTGATCGTGATGGCCCCGAGTGACCGCGCGAACAGCCGGAAGCCACTGCGGGCGCCGGGGCCAGGCTTCGGCTTTCCGGCCGCAGGGGCGTCCGATGGTGTTACCGCGACCACCGCCAGAGCGAAGAGCCCCAGGAACAGCAGGTTTCTCTTACGCAAGAAGGAGTGCATTGCGTCCTCTCTCAGGTGAGAAAATGGCGAGGATGTGCCTGCCGAGCCGGCACCAGCCGGCTCGGCACACACACCTGTCAGCCTAGAAGTTCACTTCTAAACCCAGCCGCATCCGGCGTGGGTTGCTGCTGAAATTGTGAATTCCACGGACCGTGTAGTACAACGCATCGGATGCACGCCGCTGTTCATCGAGATCGAAGACGTGATCTCCGTTGCCGTACCGTTCCTCGGTCCTGATCAGAGCAACGCAGTTCGGAGCCGCGGGCTCACCGCCTTGGTTGACCCAACTACCGCAGCCGGTGCGCGGATCGGTTGCGCCTCCGAAGGAGAGATCGATGGATCCATCGCCGTTCAGCGCGCCGGAGGCATCGGCCTCGTTGGCATAGTCAGCGCTGTCGGCCGAGAAGTTCTTCACTTCCTCGTTGGCGTTGTTCACGTCGTTGGTGGTGGTGAAGACCTGGATGATGTTCTTGAAGTTGAGGAGGTTGCGGGCCTCGACATACCCGGTCAGATCCAGTCCGCCCAGAGCAAAGCCCTTGGTGAGCCGAAGGTCCAGGTTCTTGAAGGATGGCAGCCGCGAACTGTTGAGCGGATCGGGAAAGACGGCATCACAGTTGTCGCCCGACACAACCGTCTCGTCGACCTCCGAGTCGCAGCGGGTGTACGGCGTCCCGCTGGTGTACCGGAAGGTGGCGAACAGACCAACGTTCTCCAGCACGGTGCCGACGACCGAACCCTGCTGCCAATCGTTGGGGAAGTTCACCGCAGCCGCGATCGCCAGATTGTGCGGCCGGTTGAAGTCGGTCGGCAGGATGGCCTGCGGGGGCGGCTGGTTACCGCCAGAGACCTGGTTCAGCACCCGGGACCCGAAGTCCAGGTAGGTGTCGGGATCGGATCCAGTGTTCTTGGCCTGCTGGAAGGTGTAGGACAGCGTACCGTTGAAGATGTTGCCGAACCGGCGATCCAGCCGCAGGTCGATGCCGCGGGTATTGCCGAAGTCCGCGTTGGTCATGATCCGGATGTTCTGGTTGTTGTT
>DASRIN010000525.1:0-2287 GCA_035649975.1 Gemmatimonadales bacterium | reverse complement strand
AGCGTTCTACTATGCGCATATCGAAGAGTGCGCTATAGTCGCGCGACTCAAACCAACCAGCCTCCGCCAAACCCAGCGCGGTTCAACCCGACCCACACCAAATCTGGGTTGGGAGCAACAAGCAAGGAGGAAAGAAGAAAGATGGCTGAGCTCTCGATCGACAAGTTCACCGATTCGGTGATCAACGCGATGGGCCCGAAGACCAGCCCGCGCGTGCGCGAGGTGATGACGGCGTTGATCCGCCACATGCACGACTTCGCCCGCGAAGTGAAGCTGACCACGCCGGAGTACTTGGCCGCCTGCGACTTCGTGGTGCGCATCGGGAAGATATCCAACGACAAGCGCAACGAGGCGATCCTGGCCAGCGACATCTTCGGATTGGAGAGCCTGGTCGACTTCCTGGACCAGGGGGCCGCCCCTGATGCGACGCCCGCCTCCACGTCCGAGGCGACCTCCTCCGCCATCCTTGGACCGTTCTGGCGCGAGCAGGCGCCGGAGCTGCAGAATGGCGCCTCAATCGTGCAGGGCGGTCCGCCGGGCGAGACGGTATTCGTGCAAGGTCGGGTGTTCGACGCCAACGGCCAGCCGCTCGAGGGCGCCATCGTCAATGTCTGGGAAACCGCGCCGAACGGGCTCTACGAGCAGCAGGACCCGGACCAGCCGGACTACAACCTGCGCGGCCAGTTCCGGACCGACAAGGACGGCCGCTATGCGTTCCGCGGCTATCGTCCCGTCGCCTACCCGATCCCCTTCGACGGTCCCGCGGGCGACCTGCTGCAGATGATGGACCGCCACCCCTACCGCCCGTCGCATTTCCACTTCCGGGTCCGTGCGCCCGGCCACCAGGAGCTGGTGACGCAGATTTTCGATCGCGAGGACAAGTACGTCGAGAATGACTCGGTCTTCGCGGTGAAGGACTCCCTCATCGTGGACTTCAAGCCGGCGCCGGCGGGGGCGGACACGAAGTATGTCGTGGACTACGACATCCACCTGACCGCGGCGAAGGCCGAGACGCGTACCGCTGCCGAGTAAAACCGGAGGAGCGCCGCTCCGCGCGGCGCCCTCGCACACGTTCGGAGAGTCTGTTCGCAGTCGGCATGCACCGGCCATTGCCGATCACGATGCGACCAGGTCGTCAGCAGTGGTTTGATGGGCCAGAAGTCAGAAGATCCTTTGCGAGCCAACAGGTTCGTCCCATCATTTCACCACTGATGTTGCACTACTGTGAGATGACGGAGAAGGGCGACCGGAAGGACGGCGGCCGATGTCCTTGGCTGTTGTTAACAGCCATCGGGCCGACCGCATATGGACACCGGCCCGCCACCCGTCTCGCACAGACCTCTCCGGCCTCCCGGGATGTGTTCTCCGACGTCGGCGCTTTTGCTGACGCTGCGCTTCGGTCATGGACGAGGTCCGGACGGAACATGCGGCCCTGGCGGCAGACGGCACGCGGTCCGGGCCGAAGCCGGCGCTGGCCGGAGCGGCGTCCTCGAAGGTCGGCTCGTGGGCGGTGCGGAGGAGACTATCGAGGCAACGACGAACCGCTCGGGACCACTCTTCGATGAGGCAGTACACTCTATCTCATCCAGACCGTCGCGCCATAAAGGGGGAAAGCAGTCGTGGCTCAGACTCTCAACGCGGAGAAACAAACGGCACAGGAACAATCCGTCGAGGCCGGGGCAACCAGCAGGCGTCTCTGGGTTCTCGGGCTTGTCTTCATGGCACTGGTCTTCGACGGATACGACCTCGTGGTCTACGGCGCCGTGCTGCCCACTCTGTTCAAGGATCCCTCTCAGCTCGGTCAGCTGACTCCTGAACTCGCGGGAGCCCTGGGCAGCTACGCGCTCGTCGGCGTCTTGATTGGGGCGCTCATCACCGGCACGCTCAGCGACAGAATCGGGCGACGGAAGGTGGTCCTGGGCGCGCTGGTCTGGTTCTCTCTTGGGATGGGTCTGAGCGCGATGGCGACCAACGCCACCTTTTTCGGCATCATGCGTTTCGTTACAGGCATCGGGGTGGGTGCCCTGGTGGCCACCGTCGGTGCGGTGGCGGCGGAGTTCGCGCCGCCAGGCAAGAAGAACCTGTACGTGGGCGTGGCCTACTGTGGCGTACCCTTGGGGGCCGCGATGGCTGCACTCCTGAGTCTGCTGCTGCTTGGGCCGATCGGGTGGCGAGGGCTGTTCTTGATCGGCGCGCTCCCCCTGGTAACCCTGCTTCCGCTGGCTCTCATTCGGCTGCCCGAGTCCCCGCTGTGGCTGGCCGCGAAGGGCCGCATGGCCGACGCGGA
>DASRIN010000524.1:0-3112 GCA_035649975.1 Gemmatimonadales bacterium | reverse complement strand
AGCGCCCAACTCCTAGTCCGAACGGTGGAGCCCAGCGGCCCCCTCAAGGAATCCATTCGAGCGCTGCTCAGTCCGGGTGTTTCGGTGACCTTTCCCGTCGAGCTCCCGTTCTACAAGGGGGGAACGGCTCCATCGGGCTGGGACACGACGGTAGTCAGCTACGCCAGTGACCTGCCCTTTCTCTCGTCCTGGGGAGAGCGCTACCAGCTGGGGCCCGGAAGCATCCGAGTCGCCCATACCAGCCATGAGCACATCCGGAAGGCCGATCTGCTGCGGGGCATCGAGCTCTACGTCCGGCTAGCATCCGATCTCCTGGCCTCCGTCCCAGCCTCCCGATGAAGACCCCCGTCGCCGTCCTCGGCGCCACCGGCACCGTGGGACAAAAGTTCGTCCGGCTTTTGGCCGATCATCCCTGGTTCGAGCTGGTGGCGGTGGCGGCCTCGTCCAACAGCGCCGGACGATCCTACCGGGATGCGGTGCGCTGGCGGGAGGCAGGCGAGCTTCCGTCGTCCATTGGCCAGCTGCCGGTTCGGGACTGTACTCCGCCGCTGCCCGGCGCGGTTGTCTTCTCCGCCTTGGACGCCGAGGTGGCCGGGCCGATCGAGCAGGCGTTTGCCAAGGCTGGTGCGACCGTGGTCACCAACACCCGTACTCATCGGATGGAGCCGGATGTGCCGCTGCTGATTCCGGAGGTGAACCCGGAGCATGTGGCGCTGGTCGATTGTCAGCGCGAGACCCGGGGCTGGAGCGGCGCCATTCTGGCCAACCCGAACTGTTCCACGGCTGCACTGGCGCTGGCGCTGGCGCCGCTGCACCGCGCCTTCGGAATCGAACAGCTCTTCGTCTCGACCATGCAGGCGGTCTCCGGGGCGGGCTATCCGGGGGTCCCATCGCTCGACATCGTGGGCAACGTAATTCCGTATGTCGGCGGGGAGGAGGAGAAGATCGAGCGGGAGAGCCGAAAGATCCTGGGGCGATTCGCGAGTGGAACAGTCGAGCCGGCGGCGATCACCCTGAGCGTCCACAGCAACCGGGTGGCCGTGGTGGATGGTCATCTCCTGACAGTGTCGGTCGGCTTCCGGGAACGGGTCAGTCCCGCGGCCGCCGCGTCCGCGCTGCGGGAGTTTCGGGCCCCGGCACCGGTGGCGGCGCTTCCGTCCTCACCCAATCCGCCGGTCGAAGTCGATGAGAGGACCGACCGGCCGCAGCCGCGGCTCGATCTGAACCGAGGCGGCGGGATGGCCGTGACCGTGGGCCGGATCCGGGCCTGCCCCATTCTCGATCTGCGCTTGGTTGTTCTGGGTCACAACACGGTGCGGGGAGCAGCCGGTCAGGGGGTGCAGATCGCGGAGCTGCTCCTCGCCAGCGGCAGGATTCCTCAACCCAGTGGCGGGCGCGGCCGGTGATCGTGGCTAAGTTCGGCGGCACATCAGTGGCCGATGCAGCGGCCATTGGGCGACTGGTCGGCATCGTTCGACACCGGCTGGCCGAGCGTCCCGTGGTCGTGGTTTCGGCGCTGGCTGGCGTGACCGATGCCCTCCTCGGTCTGGCACGACTCGCCAGACCGGACGACGAGGCAATCGACGCGAGGCTCGGCGCTCTCTACCAGCGGCACCAGCAGATCGCGGCCTCCCTGCCTGGCGCCGGGGCATCGTTCGAGACTATAGCGGCTGATATCGACGCACTCCGCCGAGATCTGGCAGCCCTTCACGACCGACCGGTCACCGGAGCAGATCTCGATGCGATTGCCAGCCGGGGTGAGCTGTGGAGCTCGAGGCTGGTCACGGCAGCACTGGCCGGCGCCGGGCTGGAGGCAATCTGGGTGGACGTGCGTCCGCTCATGATCACCGACGACCGCCACACCCGGGCCACTCCTTACCTCCAAATTATCAGCCAGCGGGCCCGCGAGTGTCTGCGGCCGCTGGTAGAAGCCGGCAAGATACCGGTGACCCAGGGCTTCATCGGCTCGACCGCGCGAGGCACACCAACCACACTGGGGCGAGGAGGTTCCGACTTCACCGCCGCGCTCCTGGGCTCGGCGCTGGGCGCCAAACGGGTAGAGATCTGGACCGACGTGGATGGTCTCATGACAGCAGACCCGCGTATCGTCTCCAGCGCCCGAACTCTGGCGCGGGCGAGCTACGATGAAGCCGCGGAGCTGGCCACATTCGGCGCCAAGATCTTGCACCCTGCGACCGCCCTTCCACTTGTCCGTGCAGGCATTCCTATCATGATCCTGAACTCCACCCGTCCCGAGCGACCGGGGACCACCATCGAGCCTGAGGCAGTGCTCGAGCAGGTCGGGGACTCTCCTATCCGGTCGATCTCCTGGAAGCAGGGAATCACCGTCATCAACCTCAAGGCCCCCCGCATGCTTGGGGCGTACGGGTTCCTCCGGGCCCTCTTCGAGATCTTCGAACGGCATGAGACGGTGGTGGATGTACTGGCAAGTGGCGAGGTGAGCATCTCGCTCACCATTGAAGACCGCTCCCGGCTGGGCGTGCTGCTGCGCGACCTGGCAGAGTTGGGAGACGTGTGGGTGGAAGAGCATCGCGCCATCATCGCCGTGGTCGGCATCGGGCTCCGGAACACGCCGGGCCTAGCAGCCCGGGTCTTCAACGCCGTCTGGCCGGCTAATGTCGAGGTCATCTCTCAAGGCTCCTCCTCCATCAACATGACCTTCGTGGTGCGGGAGGAGGACGGGCCGGATGTGGTGCGCAGGCTGCATCGAGAGTTTTTTGGGACAGACTGACGACTGGCGACTGGTGACTGATGAAGATCGCCATCATTGGTAACGGCAGGATGGGAAAGGCGGTCGAAGCCCTGGCTCGGGAGCGTGGCCAGGTAGTGCAGACCGTCGTCAACCGGATCGAGAACCCCGGCGGGCGGTCACTCACGCCGGAGCGCCTGGCCGGAGTGGACGTCGCCGTGGAGTTCACCCGTCCCGACGCCGTGGTGGCCAACCTGGAGCGGCTGATCGCGCTGCGGGTTCCGACAGTGACCGGAACCACCGGCTGGGGTGACGACCTTCCCAGGGTGAGTGCCCTGGTGCGGGACGGTGGCACCGCTTTGCTGCATTCGCCCAACTTCTCGGTGGGGGTGCAGCTCTTCT
>DASRIN010000523.1:0-4146 GCA_035649975.1 Gemmatimonadales bacterium | reverse complement strand
GTTGTCTCGGCTGCTCAAGCAGGATTGGCCGAGGTCGATTGATGAGGTGGAGTAGGTGATCGCCAGTCGCCAGTCGCCAGTCGCGACTGACACACATTGCGCGCAATCGGTACGGAGCCCGGCTGCCAAGCTGCTAGCATGCAGACCATGGGAGACTACCGCCAGCTCTCGGCCTGGAAGCGAGCGCATACCCTCACGTTGGCAATCTACCGGTCTACGCAGTCCTTTCCGGACCGCGAGCGCTACTGCTTGGTCGCTCAGTTGAGGCGAGCTGCTACTTCAGTCGTGTCCAACATCGTCGAGGGTGCCAGTCGACACAGTGATCGAGAGTTGGCAGGATTCCTACGAATAGCCCACGGCTCAGTCTGCGAGGTCGAATGCCAACTCTTACTCTCGCGGGACCTGGGCTATCTCAAGCATGACCAATGGTTAGCTCTGAATGCGGGCTGTCAAGAATTGGGCAAGGTTCTGAACCGACTAATTCGGTCGCTACGGCCGGCCCGCCGGGCAAACTTATGATGTCCCTAATGCTATTGACTGGCGACCGGCGACTGGCGACTTCCTTCTAATGATTCTTCCGATTAGACTACCGCCACCATGTTCGCATTTCTGCTCGTACTGCTCATCATCGACGCCTTGCTGCTGTCTGTGGTCGTGCTGCTCCAGGCCGGCCAGGGCGGGGGACTCGCCTCGCTCGGGGGCGGAACCACGGACACCGTGCTCGGTGGCCGTCAGGCGGTGACAATCCTGACCAAGCTCAGTTGGTGGTGCGGGGGCATCTTCCTGGCTCTCTCGCTGCTCCTATCGCTGGTGCCTCGAGGCGGCAGCTCCAGCGCGCTGCAGGAGCGGCTCCGGGCTGCCACGCCGGCGGCGCCGTCGCAGCAGGCCCCGCTCCCCTTGGGCGAGCCCAATCAGCCCGCGACGGGCACTCCTCAGACCGGCACTCCCAAGCCGGGCACCACCACTCCGCAGGCGCCCCAGTCCCGGCAGGCGCCGTTGCCTCTGGGCACTCCGGCCGAGCCGAAGACCCAGGCGCCGCCGCCGAATAAGCCCGCACCTCAGCAACCGAAGCAGTGATTGAAGTGACCGGATTCAGCGGGGTGACCGGATGACGGGTCGCCCCGCTTTTGTATTGCTTGAGGATGGCGCCTGGTTCGCCGGAACCAGGGTGCGGGAGAGCGAGCCTGCATTCGGAGAGGTGGTCTTCACCACCAACCTGACCGGATATCAGGAGACATTTACAGATCCCAGCTACCTGGGACAGATCGTCGTCATGACCGCGCCGATGATCGGCAATTATGGAGTGAACGAAGAAGACATGGAGTCCCCCCAGCCTCAGATTAGCGGAGTTGTAGTTCGCGAGCTGGCGCGGCATCACTCCAACTGGCGCGCCACCCGGAGCTTGGACGACTGGCTCGGCTCGGCTGGTGTTCCGGTCATCGAAAACGTCGATACCAGGCGACTCACCCGCCACCTCCGTGAACGTGGCGCCATGCGCGGAGTGATCGCCGAAGGCACTCAGCCAACCGATCAGCTGCGGGCGAGGCTCCTGGCCTCACCGTCGATGGAAGGTCTCGACCTGGCATCTCGGGCCAGTACCGGCACTCGCCGTAGCGAGGGTACGGGTCCTCACGTGGTGGCTTACGATTTTGGAATGAAGCGCAACATTGTCCGCATGCTAGTTGGAGCGGGATGCCGAGTGACTGTAGTTCCCGCGGCAACGACCGCTGCGGCGGTGCAGGATCTGAAGCCGGACGGGCTGTTCCTTTCCAATGGGCCGGGTGATCCCGCGGCGGTCGGCTATGCTCTGGCGACGATCCGCCAGCTCGCCGACGCGGGCCTGCCAACGTTCGGCATCTGCCTAGGCCATCAGCTGATCGGGCTCGCCTACGGCGGCTCCACTGCCAAACTGCCCTATGGCCACCGAGGCGGAAACCATCCGGTGCGTAATCTGCGAACCGAACAGGTACTAATCACGACTCAAAACCATGGCTTTGCGGTAGTTGGCGACGCGGACGGGGTTCCGGGGGCACCGGCGTTGGAGGTGACCCATCTGAATTTGAACGACGGGACTATTGAAGGAATTCGTCATCGGGAGCTGCCGCTCTTCGCAGTGCAGTACCATCCCGAGGCGGCACCCGGCCCCCACGACGCCTTACCGCACTTCTCCGAATTCATGGCGGCGCTGGGGAAGGGTGGTCGGTAGTTCGGCAACCCCTTGACAGACAAGGGTTAAGCCCGTAGTATCGGCCATTGGCTGGCCCGCCTGCGCTCCGCTGACATAACCCTCCTGGGGGATGCATGACCAAGGCCGATCTCGTTGAACAGGTGACCGCCTCCATTGCCCGCACGGCTGGGCCCATGATCTCCAAGAAGGACTGTGCCCGCGTGGTGGATGCGTTTCTCGAGGCGGTAAAGGAAGCACTCAAGCAGCAGCACAACATCGAGGTTAGGGGCTTCGGCACCTTTAAGATTCGGCGCCGGAAGACCCGGATGGCACGCAACCCCCGCACCGGCGATCCGGTAGAGGTTGCCGCGCGGCCGGTACCGGTATTCAAGCCCAGCAAGGAGTTGCGGGCTTTGGTGGCGGACGAGACAACCTCCGAGGCTGAGCCGGCTCAGGGGATGTAAGAAGCTCGCACCATTACCGCCAAGGTCGCCCGCTCGTGGGCGACCTTTTTTTCGCGGCAGACGCTGTTTCCGCTTGGGCCCTGGTGGCGGTAACTTTCTGCTATGCCTGTAAGTAACGCTTCCACGCTTCGCCTCCGAGTTCGGTTGTTCGCGAGCTACGCCGAGGCCCTGGGCTTCGATCAGGTCGACCTTTCCCTCGACCACCCCTCCACCGTAGCAGATGCGGTGAACCGTCTGCGGGCTCTTCCCGGCGGCGAGAAGCTGCCCAGCCGGCCACTCTGCGCCCTCAACCTGTCCCAGGCTGCTCCCGAGGATCCGCTGTCGCCGGGAGACGAGCTGGCGCTCCTGCCTCCGCTTTCCGGTGGCTAATCTCGTGTATCTGACCACTGAACCAATCGACCTGACTGCACTGCTGGCGCATGTTCAGTCGCCTTCGCGAGGTGGCGTCGCCTGCTTCATCGGGGCAGTACGGGATTACGCCAGCGGTCGAACGGTCACGCGGCTCGACTATTCGGCGTATGGCCCAATGGCCGAGACCGAGTGCGCCCGCATCGTTGCCGAAGCGGAGTCGCGCTGGTCCTGTGGCGTGGCGCTCAAGCACCGAATCGGCACCCTGGCCGTCGGCGATACCGCAGTAGCCATCACGGCGGCCGCCGCTCACCGGGACGAGGCCTTTGCCGCCTGCCGGTACGTGATCGAGGAAGTGAAACGCCGCGTGCCAATCTGGAAGCGCGAGGTGTTTGCGGATGGATCGGTGGAATGGGTGGGCAGCGCGGCCGCGGGGCAGCAGGGCAGTGCGGCGGTGGCGCCCTCCTCATGAGTACCGCCCGGCTGCCTCGCAGCCCCGCTGCCCCGCTTACCGACCTCCTCGACCGTCCGCTCCGGAGTCTGCGTATCAGCGTCACCGATCGCTGCAACATGCGTTGCCGGTACTGTATGCCGGAGCAGGACTACGTCTGGCTGCCAAGGCAGTCGATCCTATCCTTCGAAGAGATCGATCGATTGGCGGGAATCTTCAGCCGCCTCGGCGTTGACAAGCTTCGCAT
The DNA here is from genome assembly GCA_035649975.1 of Gemmatimonadales bacterium. Taxonomy (GTDB): domain Bacteria; phylum Gemmatimonadota; class Gemmatimonadetes; order Gemmatimonadales; family GWC2-71-9; genus CAVVWJ01. The sequence continues at coordinate 469 of DASRIN010000523.1, read as the reverse complement.
TACCGGCGGGGAACCGTTGCTGCGACATGACCTGCCTGACTTGATCAGACTGCTCCGGCGGCAGCCCGGCATTCGCGATTTGGCCATGACCACGAACGGAATTCTGCTCGCCCGGCACGCCGCTGACCTGCGAGCCGCCGGTCTCGACCGGGTGACCGTAAGTCTGGATACGCTCCGGGCGGACCGGATGGAGGAGTTTGCCCGGAGCGCCCGACACGGCGAGGTGCTCGAGGGTATTGCCGCTGCGCAGCGAGCTGGTCTTGGCCTCAAGCTCAATGCAGTGGTGATCCGGGATTACAACGAGGATGAGCTGGTCGACTTGCTGGCGTTTGCCCGCGAGTGGCGCGCGGAGATGCGGTTCATCGAATACATGGATGTCGGCGGCGCTACCGACTGGGCCATGGAACAGGTTGTGACTCGGGCCGAGATCCTCCAGACTCTGGGGCGTCGCTACGGCGGGATCGAGCCA
>DASRIN010000522.1:0-5109 GCA_035649975.1 Gemmatimonadales bacterium | reverse complement strand
GTGCTGGGCGATTACTGGAAGCCGGCTTATCGGATCCCTTTCGAACGGGAGCTCCTGGACCGCTCGGTGCCGGGCCAGCTGTTCCGTATCCCTGCTCCAACCGACCAGTTCCTGGTGTTCGTGCTTCGCCTGATGCTGAGGCAAGTGGGACGTCCGCTGCTCTCGCTGCAAACCCGATGGACCAGCGGCGTACAGATCCAGCTCGATTCGCTGGAGGCGGGCAGTGACCGGGGGGAGCTGGCGGCACTCCTGAAGCGGCACCTGAATCTCGATTGCTCGGTGTTCGACCGCTGCGTTCGATCGCTTCGAGGTGAGTGCAGCACACTGGAACGGGCGATCTTGCCTTGGCTGATGCATCGCCAGCTGCGAGCGCGTGTCCGCCGCCCTTCGGCGGCAGCCGTGCTCTCCGCCGCCGCAGAGAAACTGGTCCCCGCATTGGGACAGCGTGGCCGCGGGGCTCACCTGAGCGGCGGTGGGGCGGTGTTCGCCCTGATTGGCGGCGATGGGGCCGGAAACTCCACCTGTACCCGCGAAATGGTTGGCTGGTTGGAACCAGCGTTTCCGACCATGCCCGCCGATCTGGAGAATCCGCCGAGATCGCTTACGACGCTGGTGGTCGGTGCAGCTCTCGAGCTCCAGCACCGGATCGAGCGACGGCTGAAGCGGCCCAATCGAGCCGACGGGCCTATCGAACTGCTGCGCCATCTCTGCACGGCACGAGACCGTCACCGGCTGTACCTTCGCGTCCAGCGATTCGCGGCTGCTGGCGGTATTGCCATCTGCGAGGGGTATCCGATCGAACAGAACCGTGCCCTGGTCGGCCCGGCCATTGCCGGGTTGCTGACCGGCCAGATCGGGCCGGCGGCAGCCTGGGTACGGCGGGCCGAGGCCTCGTACTACGAGCGAATTCTCTGTCCGGACGGCATTTTCGTGTTGCGGCTCGATCCGGAGCTCGCGGTGCAGCGAAAGCCCAACGAGCCGGCTGATTCCGTCCGCGGCCGCAGTCGAATTATCTGGGAAACCGACTGGCGGTTGACCGAAGCCCACGTGGTGGCTGCCAGCCGTCCGCTGCCAGAGATCCTCCAGCGTCTCAAGGAACTTCTCTGGTCCATCCTCTGACATCGCTTCCGCGAGAGGCCGAGGCCCTACATTGGTGAGCCGCCCCCCACCATCGCGCGCCTGACCAGCGGGATGGGCGGGCCCCCATACGAGAGGAAGCGGTCGTGGAACTCGCGCCAGGCGTTCCGGCCCCCACGATCCCTGGTCCAGTCGTCCCGTAGTTTGCGGACCATCAGCTTACCCATCGTGTAGTTCAGGTAGGCTGGGTCGTAGGTCCCTCGCAGGGCCTGCTGCCGTGCGTTGCCCGGATCCTGATACGCTTCCCGAAACAGCTTCTCCGACTGAACCACCGTCATACCCTTGGTGTGGAGCCCGATGGCCGAGAGGTACCGGGCGTTGCGCAAGAGCGCGTTCATCAACTGACCGATGTGTACCTCCGGATCGCCATTCCCGAGGCCGGCGTCCCACATCATCTCCTCGGTGTAGTGAGCCCATCCCTCGGCAAAGGCATACCCCACAAAGATCCGCCCGAACATTGACCGGGCGCGGTTGGAATGCAGGAAGTTCAGAAAGTGACCCGGCCAGACCTCATGCACGCTGGTAAAGAGGAGGTCGGCTGCACCGGGGATGTACGCCAGCTGCTCCGCCTTGGGCCAGGATGGATTGGGTGGGGCGATGTAGTAGATCGAGGGCAGCCCCTTCTCATAGGGCCCGGGGATATCGATATAGGCAAAGTTGAACCGCTGATAGGGCGGTGCCTCGTGCACCAAGGCCCGTTCGCTTCCTGGGATAGAGACCAGGCTCCGGGACCGTACAAATTCCTCGAGAGTGTCCAATTGCGCCCGGGCGGCCTCGACCGGACTCCCCGGCGGCTTGTGCGCATTTATCCGCGCGACACATTGGGCAATCGGTTGTCCTGGCGCATACTCGCTGCAGGCCTCCTTTAGCGCGCGAAGATTTCGATCCATGTCTTCCCGGCCTATCCGTTCCAATTGATCCAGGGGGAGGTTTACCCCCTCAGTCATGCGCAGCATCTCGGCAAAGCGCTCGGGTCCCAGGGCGTAGTCGCTGGTGCCCTGCTTGAGTTGCTGGTCGAACCAGGCGGTCAGCTCCAGCAGCGCCTTCACCGCTCCCGCGTTCGCGCTGGAGAACTCCCGCCGCACTGCGGCATCCTTCACCGCTCCGAAAACCTGCGGAACGTCGTTCTTGAGATAGCTGGCGAGGCCCTCCGCCCGTCCTTTGCCTATTTCAGCGAAGGGCTTCGGCATGGGCGTGCGGAGATTCGCCTTCGCATTGGCCAGCGCCGCCGGAAGGTTCCTGGCATAACGGGTAAACGCCTGCATTCGTTGAGGCAGCGGGGCGTATTCCCGGGCGATGTAGACATTGGGATCGAGCGCTCCGGTATAGAACTCGGGGTTCCGGTGTGGCAAGTCCGCCCGCTCGAGCCAAAACAGATCCCGGTCGATCATCGCGATCAGGTAATCCCGCTCCAGGCTGGCCGCATCGGAGCTGTCGATCGAGAACGCGGCGGCGCTGTCCCGTAGCTGATGCAAGCGGCTCATCCAAGTCTTCAGGCCGGCATCGGTCCAGTCGGGAAGCCGGCCGTCGAACTCGTGTCGTCCCTGGTACACGGCGAACTGTGGACTGGCCTCGAAATAGCTCTCGATGAATGCCGACAGGAACCGCGGCCACTCGCCGGCAGATGCGGACTGCTGTCGCCCACAGCCGCTGCAGAGTGCCACAGCACCAATCATCAGCGATGAACCTGCTAGGCGGAGCATGTAATCTCCTCGTTGGCTGTTGCGCCGGGTTGATTTTTCCCGTTTGTTTCGATTGATGCAAGGCACTCCCATCCCCACGTCTGCCATCGAGCTCGACGCGGCGCTCCTGCAGGGGGCGATTACGGCCGCCCTGGCGACGCTCTGTGCCTTTCTCTATGGTCGCTACCGCAAGGCCTACTTTGCCTGGTGGGCTGCTGCCTGGGGACTCTATCTCCTACGCATCGGCGCCATTACCAGTTTCCTGCTGACTTCGCAGCGCATCTGGTTGTACTGGCATCAAGTCATAACCGGATGGACGGCCCTTGCTCTGCTCTATGCCGCCCTGGTGTTCTCTCAGCAGGTCCGGTGGCGGAGCTGGTTCGTCCTCCTGGTGCTCTTTCCCCCAATCTGGTCCTACATAGCCATATATCAGCTACAGCATTTCCTGTGGGCGGCCGGCCCGGCCGTTCTCTTCCTGAGCCTGGCCACGCTATGGACCAGCGCGGTGTTCATCCGGTACCGCCGGAAAGTGGCCTCCAGCGGAGCAACCCTGCTGGCAGTGTCCTTTGGACTCTGGGGACTGCATCACCTGGACTATCCATTCCTCCGAGCCCGGGGCAGCTGGGCTCCGTGGGGATACTATCTCGACATTCTGCTGGCGCTGGCGGTCGGCGCCGGAATCCTGCTCCTGGTCCTCGATGATCTTCGCCGTGGGCTGGGCGCGCTGTCCGCCCTGTCGGGCGACCTTCAACGAGCGGGCAGGGAGCAGGACGTGCTCGACGCACTCCTCTCCCGGCCTCTCACCTTGCCGGCGGTGAGTGGGACCGCCCTCTATGCCACCGAGGGATCGCCGCCGCGCCTGATCCGGGGAGCCGGTGTGTGTGCCTCGTGGACCGATCAGGGCCTGTTAGCGCCGGCTGCGGCGGTACTGGAGCGAGTGATTGCGACCGGCCGGCCCCAGGTCACCAGTCAATGGAGCGTGGCCGGTGATAGCGGGTCGGGCTTTCCCTACGCGGCCGTGCTCCCCATTCTCCGGGGCGAGCGCGTGCTAGCCGCCCTGGTATTGGCCGGCCAGGCTCGGGACCCGTTCACCGCCCTGGACGAGAGCTTCCTGGTGGCGCTTGGTCAGCAAGTCGGAGCGGCCCTGGAGAATGCGGACCTCTACAGCCGGCTGGAGACCCGCACGCTCGAGCTTGCCCGGCTCTCCACTCGGATGGTCGAGCAACACGAGGAACAACGCCGCCGGCTCTCCCGCGAGCTGCACGACGAGACGGCGCAGGTCTTCTCCGCAGTCAAGATGGAGATCGGCGTTCTCCGGGAGAAGGTGCCTGCCGAGCAGACCGCGCGTCTGGATCAGGTCCTGGAACTGATCGATACCGGCATCCGAAGCATTCGAAGCGTTACCAACGATCTCCGTCCATCGCTGCTGGATGACCTCGGTCTGTTGCCGGCACTCCGCTCGCTGGTGGCCGACTTCAGCGAGCGCAGCGGCATCCGGACCGAGCTGGCAGTGCCGGCGGTCATGCCGCCCCTTTCCCGTGAAGCCGAGCTAGCACTGTTCCGGGCTCTTCAGGAGGCGCTCTCCAACTTGCTCCGGCATGCCGACGCGCGATCGGTGGACATCGGGGTCTCTGTGGTTCCCAACGAGGTCCTGCTTCGGGTAAGCGACGACGGCCGGGGACTTCCCGATGGCGTCAGCCCGGAACGCCTAGAGCTGCAGGGCCACATGGGCCTCGCCGGCATGCGGGAGCGCATCACCGCGCTGGGGGGAACGGTTCGCCTCCAGCGTCGCAACGGGTCTGGAGCCCTGCTCGAGGTGCGAGTCCCCGCCACCACGCCTGGCGGCTCCTGATGCCGAGGCCGATCCGGGTGCTGGTCGCGGACGACCACATGATTGTCCGCAGTGGCATCCGTCACGTGCTCGAAAGTGAGTCCGGCTTCGAGGTGGTGGGAGAAGCCGAGAGTGGCGGAGAGGCGCTCGCCCTTGCCTCAGAGCTAAAGCCCGACGTCGTCGTGCTCGACATTTCCATGCCCGACCAGTCGGGACTGGAGGTCGCGGCCCGAATCCGGGAAGAGCCTGGAAGCGCGCGGGTCCTGATTCTCAGCATGCACAACAATGCCGAGTATGTGTTGGAAAGCGTCCGGGCAGGAGCGAACGGGTACCTGCTGAAGGACACCGCGGCTACCGATCTGCGCGAGGCCATTCGGGCGGTCTGTCGGGGAGAATCTTACTTCAGTCCTCCCGTTGCCAGCCGGCTGAGCGCCGCGGTCCGCGGTGAGCTTGAAAGCC
>DASRIN010000521.1:0-11323 GCA_035649975.1 Gemmatimonadales bacterium | reverse complement strand
TTTGCAGGTCAGCGGCAAAGGCGCCTCTCCGGATTCGGCCAGCATACAGGGACGGGTGGACCTGGCGGCTGTCCGCGATACTGGCGTGCGCCGCTCACTCGGAAATGCCACGCTTCGGCTGGCTGGTGGCCGGCTGGACATCCGGCCCGAGATCCTCGCCGGCGGCGGACGCATCACGGCGCGCGGTCATATCACCCTGGGCGACACGCTGAGCTACGAGCTGCGGGACGGACGTATCGACCGGGTGGACCTCGGGGTGCTCGCGGGCGACACGATTGCGGCGCCGCTCTCCGGCCGCTTCCGGCTCAGCGGCCGCGGCACCGCTCCCGCCGCCGCGCGGGTCGCTGCCAGCTTCCACCTGGACGAGGTTCGCTATGGAGCGCGACGAGTGGAGCGGGTGGATGCAATTGCTCGACTCGACCGCGGCCGGCTCCGGCTCACCGGCGAGGGCGCAGTACAGGGTGGCCGCCTGCTGCTCGAGCTGTTCGGCCATCCATTCGACAGCACGGCGTCCTACGTGCTCCGCCGCGCCGCGCTGGAAGCGGTGGACCTCGGCACCTTCCTCGGCCGGCCTCAGCTCGCGGGGCCGGTGACGCTCTTGCTCAGAGGCGAGGCACGCCTGCGCGGCGGCCATCGCGTGGCGCGCGGCCGGCTAACCCTCGAGCCCTCGCGGCTCGGAGATGTGAAGATCACGGGGGGAACGGCGGACTTCCGTCTCGCCGGACAGGCATTGACCTACGACGCTTCGCTCCGGACGAACGGCGGTGAGCTCTCCGCGGCGGGCGAGGGAACGCCGGGAGCCTCGGCGCCGGTATACCGAATCCGCGAGGGCCGCTCGAGCGGGATCGATCTCGGCGCGCTGCTCGGCCGGCCGGATCTGCACACCGACCTGAACACCAATTTCACCGCCGAGGTTACGCGGGTGTCACCCGATAGCATGCACGCTACTGTGGGCGTTACCCTCTTGCCCTCGCGAATCAACCAGGCGGAGCTCACCAGCGGTTCGGTGGATGCGCAGATGGACGGCAAACAGCTCCAGGCGAAGCTTCGGGCCGATGGGCCCGACGCCGCGCTCGACGCCACCGTGCGCAGCACGCCTTTGCAGAATCGCACCGCGATGAACGCCGATGGTAACCTCCGGCTCGAGCACCTGGCGCGCTGGACTGGACGGGCGGATGCGGATGGCCGCGTTGAATCGCACATCGCTCTCACCGTCGAGACCGACAGCGCCGGTCCACGCACCGTCGGAGGAACGGTGAAAGCGATGGGCGGCGTCGGTGGGATCCGGGTGCCCGCGCTCGACGTGGTGCTGAGCCCGGTGGATGGGCAGCTTCAGCTCGACACTCTACTTATCCGGTCCAACGTCGCGCAGCTGAACGGTGGAGGGCGGGTGCAGCTCAGGCCGGGCCCGAACCCGGGCACGCTGAGACTCAAGGGTTTCCTGGGTGATCTCGCACCTGTCGCAGCGTTGATGGGCTGGGACACGGCCGGCGCGGATTCGGCCCGCATCAACCTGGCGATCGGCGGCCCTGCCTGGGGATGGAAGGTGCAAGGCGGTATCGAAGCCTTTGGGCTGTCGTTCGGCGGTAATCTCGCCAACCAAATTTCACTGGCCACCAAGGCCACGCTCGACAGCACCCGGCTCGGCGCGCTCTCGGGAAATCTGAGTGTCACGGACGCTGCCTTCGGAAAGCTCTCGCTCCGGAGCCTGACCGCCTCCGGCGGCTACGACTCAACCTTGGCTTTGGACCTCAAGCTCAATATCGGCGACAGCGTGCGGCTCGGGACCCAGCTGCGGGGCACAGTCTCCGCGGCTCGGGATACTGTGCGCGCCGAACTGCAACAGCTCACGCTGGAGGAGGGTGGCCGCGCCTGGGCACTCCAGCGGACTGCCGAGCTCGGCTTCGGACCCCGGGTCGAGGTGAACAATCTCGCCCTCCGCGCCGGGGACCGGAGCATCGTGGTGAACGGGGTGCTCGATCGACGCGGCACCAGTGACCTGAGCCTGCGTATCAAGTCGCTCGAGCTCGGTACCCTCCGCGCGTCCGGACTGGTGCCGGTCGGTGGCCGGCTCGACGGAGGAATACACCTGACCGGCCCGGCGAAGGATCCCCGCCTGCAGGGCGACCTCAGTCTCGCCATCGCGTCGCGGGATAAACGCGATGGCGGCACTGTGAGGACCAGACTCGACTGGACCGGCGGTGGCCTACGGATGGCCGCCGTGGCGCGACCACTGCATGGTGGCGCGCTCACTGTCGAGGGAAGCCTGCCGTACCGCTTCACGCTCGCCCCCCGCGACACCAGCGCCGCTGTCGCGAGCGAGCCGCTCGAAGTCGACACCGTCTCACTGGCGGTGCGCGCGGACAGCTTCGACCTATCCCTGTTTCAGCCACTGCTGCCGCCCGATGTCGCCAAAGGGCTGGGCGGAAGACTTGCCACGGACGCGCGGATCGGCGGGACCATCAAGGCGCCGCGGGCGACCGGTGGACTCAACCTCACGCGCGCGACGCTCGAGCTTCCACCGATCGGTGTGGCATATAGAGAGGGCGAGCTGGTCGGGCAGCTCGAGGGCGACGGGCTTCGGATCGAGAAGCTCCGGCTGCTCACCGGGAAGAAGGAGGAGCTGCTGGGCTCGGGCGACATCCGGCTCCAGCCATTGAGTGATCCGGGACTCAAGCTCGCGGGGACGATGCGCGACTTCCGGCTGGTCAACTCGGACCAGCTTCGCACCTCCGCCTCGGGCAAAGTGCAGGTCGGCGGGACGCTGCTCCATCCGGAGCTCACCGGCAGCGTACAGCTCGGCCGGACCGATTTCTTCGTGGGAGCGGGCTCCAAAGTGCAGGTCGAAGAGGTAGAGCTCACGCCGGGCGAGCTGCGTCAGTTGGCCCGGGACTTCGGGCCCGTCGTGCTCCAGCAGGGCGAGAAGACGCCAGGCCTCATGGACCGAGTCAAGATGGACTTGTCGGTCCAGATGCCTGGTCAGGTGTGGATCCGGCGGACCGGCAGCCCGAAGGCCAACATCGAGCTGATGGGCAAGCTCCGGCTGACCCAACAGCCGGGCGAGGAGATGCAGTTCTTCGGGCACGTGGAGCCGGTGCCGGACCGGGGGACCCTCGAACTGAGCGGCAGGCAGTTCCGGCTGACCGAGGGCGACATTAACCTCGCGGGCCCGATCGATTCCACCAAGCTCGACGTCATCGCGTCTTACCAGGTGCCCACCCAGGGCAATGGCGAAGACGAAGGCGTAATCATCGATGTGCACGCCCGGGGACGGCTCGACAGCCTGGGGCTCGAGTTCACCTCCGACCCGAGCCTGAGCCAGGATGACATCCTGTCGTACATCGTCACCGGGCGACCCTCCTCGGACAACCCGCTCTTCGAAGGGAGCGGAACCGGCGGAGGAAACGTGGGCGAGCAGGTAGCGCTCGGTACCCTCACCAGCGCCATCTCCAACGCAGCGGGCCAGAGTCTCGGTCTCGACGTATTCCAGATCCGTCAGGAGCCGGGTCGGGGGCTCACGCTCACGGCGGGACGCTACGTGGGCCCGCGTCTGTTCCTCGACATGCAGCTCCCGCTTCAGCTTGGCAGCCAGGCAGGCCAGACGCCCGGCGCCAACCTCGGTCCTGGCTTCGAGCTGGAGTACAGTCTGCAGCGCTGGCTCAGAACCAGCATTCGCGGCGGGAGCCTCTCGCCAGGTCTTCTGTTCCGAGCGCGCCGTGCGTACTGACCACTGGGTGGCGTTGGTCGCCGCCGGGCTGGTCTCAGCGTCTCCGCTCGCGGGACAGGACGCGCTCAACCGGGTAGGACCCAAGACTCAGGTCCGCTCGGTGGACTTCCAGTTCGAGGACCAGTCGTCGCTCGAGGAAGACCAGCTGCGCTCGAAGATCGCGCTGACCGGCCAGGGGAGCATGGTCGGTCTGCGCCGCACACTCGGCTTCCTTCCTTTCGTACCCCCGGTCGGCGCGCACCCGTTCGACCCGGTGGAAATGGGGCGGGACGTGGTTCGGCTTCGCCACTACTATCAGCGGTCCGGCTTTCCCAAGGCCGATGTGGATTACCAGGCGAAGTACCTGGCCAAGTCGGACCTGGTGTCGGTTACCTATCGGATCGCCGAGGGACCGCCGCTGATGGTGGACTCCCTCTCCTTCGAGGGGATGGATACCGCGCTCACGTTGCCGACGGGGCTCGAGCGGAGCTGGCAGGAATTCGCGCGGAAACAGCATAGGGAAATCCAGCGTGCGGGTGAGGACGAACGACGGGCGCTCGCGGACAGCACGGTCCGATGGTTCCGCGCCCATGGGTACCCGTTCGCCAACGCCCGGGTCGTGGCCCGGATCGACAGCGCTGCCAACCGTGCGAACCTCGCGGTCCAGGTGAGTCCCGGCGCCAGATACCGAATCGGACGCATTCAGGTCACTGGGACCAAGACCATTCCCGAGCATGAGATCGTCCGCCAGCTCTCGGTGCACGCCGGGCAATGGTTTGATGCGCAGGCGCTGGAGCAGGCCCGCCAGCAGCTCACCCAGATGGACATCGTGCGGCTCGCCTCGGTGGACGTGCCCCGAGACTCGGCCGGGGACACTAGCGTGGTGGTCAGGCTCCACATGGCCGAGAACCCTCAGTACCTGATCAAGGGTGAAGGTGGGTACATCGCGTCAGGCGGGCTCACCGTCCAAGGCACCTGGACGAACCGCAGCTGGCTGGGCGGCCTCCGTACGCTGACGGTGGCCGCGACCGCACAGACCGGCGTCGCCGCACTCGAATATCCCGCGCAGCAGTACTACCGGCTCAGCCTCAGCGCCTTCCAACCCTACGTCGGCGACCGCCGGCTCTCCCTCGCAGGCGGGCCGTTCATCGAGTACCGGAACGATCTGCGAGATCGGAGCTGGGCAGCCGGGCTCGAGGGAGCATTGGTCTGGGCACCGGCGCCGCTCCGTTCGGTGTCGCTGGGCTACTCCATCTCCCACCGGCACGTGTTCGACTATGGCCCTGGCTCCGATCTCCCGCCGGAGCAGTATCTGCCGGTGCTGGGTCTCGCGGACCCGAGCACTGTCGGCTCTCTGAACCAGACCCAGAACCGGAACCTTCTCTCGCTGGAGGGCAGCTACGGCCGGCTCGATCAGATCGCGAACCCGCGCAAGGGATACGTCATTCGGCCTCGGATCGCGACCACTCTGCCGTTCTACAATACCAGCGAGTACGTCTTGCTCGATCTGGGCGCGACGGCGTATCTGCCGTTCAGCAGGACCACAGGTCTGACGCTGCGCGGGGGCATCGGACGCATCTATCCCTGGGGGAACAGCCTCGACGCGGTAGGCGCGGAGTCTCCTTTCCTGTCGCTGCTCGAGCTGCGGGACGCCGCCTTCATGGCCGGCGGCACCCGCGACGTCCGCGGCTGGGGCTCGCTTCTGCTCGGGCCCAAGGTGCCCCAGGTGATACTGGAGCAGCAGGGTGATAGTACGGTAGTTGTTTCCGATCGCTACACGCCGATCGGCGGGCTGGCTCGGCTGTTGGCCAGCGCCGAGTTCCACTTTCCGATGCCGCTCCTGAGCGAAGCCTTCCAGCCGTACTTCTTCTATGATGGCGGACGCATCTGGACCCCGGACAGCCGCTTCGCGCTCGACGCGGGCATCATTGACCAGGACGAGTTCTATCAGAGCGTGGGGTTCGGAATCGGGTACGAGACCGTGGTCGGCGCGATCCAGGTCGGGCTCGGCTACAAGCTCAACCCCTCGCCCCTCGACTTGCGAGACCCGCAGGATGTGGCCGACGCTTTGCAGCGCGGCCTTCCGATTGAATCTGCGCCGGCATCGTCGTCGCGGCGCTGGCATCTGCACTTTTCGATCGGGGCGACCTTCTGAGGCTATCGCTAGCGACCGGAACTGCAAAACCGGTGCCTTCCCGCATTGCCTTCTGCAGAACTCACTGTTAGTGTGAAAGTCCGTCGCATCCCGGATCAAGAGTGCTTTAGAATCGGACCCAGCCGCCCCTAGAGAGTTGGGTATGCCGCAGCGTGCGATTCCGCAGGATTACCAGGCGATCTTCGACGCCACTCCCGGTAATTACCTGCTCCTAAGTCCCGATATGACCATCATCGGCGTCAACGAATGCTACCTCTCGGCCACTATGACCCGACGGGAAGACATCGTCGGCCGAGGCCTGTTCGAGATCTTTCCCGACAATCCGGAAGATCCCAACGCCGACGGGGTGCGGAACCTCCGCGCGTCGCTCCAGCGGGTCCTGTCAGACAAGCACCCCGACCGGATGCCGGTGCAGAAGTACGATATCCGCCGCCCTGACGCGGAGGGAGGCGGCTTCGAGGAGCGCTACTGGAGCCCGCTCAACAGCCCGGTGTTGGATGAGCGGGGTCAAGTCCGCTGCATCATTCACTGGGTCGAGGACGTGACCGAGTTCATACGACTCAAGCGGCAGATGATGGAACAGAATCTCCGGAAGGAAGAGGTGGAAACCCGCGCCGCCACCATTGAGGCCGAGGTGTATCTCCGGGGTGAGGCGATAGAGGCGCACCGGCGGCTCACTGAAACCGGACGGCATTACCAGTTCCTGGCCGACTCCTTGCCCCAGCTCATCTGGACCGCCGATCCCGGAGGATCCGTCGACTACTTCAACCGGCGCTGGGTAGAGTTCACGCACGTGGAACGAGACCAGCTCTTGATGGACGGCTGGCAGCAACTGCTTCACCCAGAGGACAGGACCCAGACAATTGAGCTATGGCAGGAGACGATCCGGACCAACGGCGACCGCTACCAGATCCAGCACCGGCTCCGCTGCCACGATGGGACTTACCACTGGATGCTCACGACTGCTCTGCCCTACCGCGATGCCGATGGCCGGATCCTCAAGTGGTTCGGCAGTACCACCGACATCCATGAAAAGGTCATGGCGGATGAACGGCTGCAGCAGGCACAGCGGCTTCAGGCCGCGGGTCAGCTCGCAGGAGGCGTGGCTCACGAGGTCAATAACATGATGACCATCGTGATGGGGTGTGGCGGGTTCGCGCTCCAGTCGCTGGCTCCGCAGCACCCTCAGCGGGTTGAAGTGGAGGAGATGGTGAAGGCGGCCAGCCGAGCTGCCGACGTGACCCGCCAACTCCTCGCCTACAGCCGCCAGCAGGTCTTCCAGATACAGGTTCTCGACCTCAACGAGGTAGTGCGCGACCTCACCCCGGCACTCACTCGGCTCAGCGGTTCGGACCGCCAGCTCGCGGTGCGGCATGCCCCGGAGGAGGTGTGGATTCGGGCCGATCGGGGCCAGGTCGAGCAGGTGCTGATCAATCTGGTCGCCAACGCCCGGGATGCGACCGAGACCGACGGGCTCATTATCGTGGAAGCCGGAATGGTGGAGTTGGATGAAGAGCAGTTGCGACGGCATCATGAAGAGGAGCTTTCACCCGGGCCCTTTGTCCGGCTGGCGGTGAGAGATAACGGCGCAGGTATTCCCCCCGAAACCGCGATCCGGGTGTTTGAACCATTCTTCACAACCAAACCGCTGGGAGAAGGGACCGGCCTAGGTCTCTCCATGGTGTATGGCATCATGAAACAGAGCGGCGGGTTTCCCGAGCTCATCAGCCGGCCGGGCGAGGGCACCACCGTAGCCGTGTACTTCCCGGCGGTGAGCGAGGAGCCGGCAATGGAGCGGAGCGTAGCCACTCCGGTGCGCGGCACGGGTGAGCAGATCTTAGTGGTGGAGGACGATCCCCAGGTACGAGCGATCGTGCGGCGGGCGCTGCAAGGCGCAGGCTACGCGGTGTACGAGGCGATCACCGGCCTGGCAGCGATTAACTTCATGGCGGCCCATCCCCAGGAGATAGATCTGGTGGTGAGCGACGTGGTCATGCCGGGCGTAAATGGCAGGGAACTGGCGGACCAGCTCCGAATTACGCACCCGCAGCTGGCGATCCTCTTCATGTCGGGCTATCCGGGTGCGGAGATCGAGCGGCGAGGCCTCCAGCTGAAGCGCACGAGCTTCATCCAGAAGCCGTTCACGCCCGACGCGCTGGTCAGCGTAGTGAGCGACACCCTCGCCCGACGCGCTCACTTACCCGGATGACTTGAGACTTCCCTTTCCCGCCGCTTACTGAGACACTGGCGCACTTCCTGGAGCAGGCGCTCGGCCCCGAACGGCTTGGGCACCACCCCGCAAGGCGCCACCACCCCCATCTCCGATAGCTCTCCCTGGGCGTAGGCCGACATCAGGATTACGGGAACGCCGGGGTGGGTAACCGCCAGCGCTTTCATCAGCTCGACGCCGTTGAGCCGGGGCATGATGATATCTGAGACCACCAGCTCCGCCGGTATGGTGTCGCGCTCAATCAAATCAAGCGCTTCAGCCCCATCAGCGGCCTCGTATACCGTATGGCCGTCCTGTTGTAGGATCCTCGCAGCGTAGCGCCGGACTGCGCGCTCATCATCTACGACTAGGATGTTGCATCCGGCTTCGCTAACGCATGGAGGCGAAGGTGGACACGAATCCGAAGTGGGGTCGGAGGTATTGGTCATAATCCGGAAGCTTGTTCCCTGAAAGGAGAGCGGCCGCCCTATGGGAGGACTAAGGGCTGCCCGGATTGGACTTCGCAGGGGGAGGTAGCTGAAAATAGCAGCAGAGTGATTAGGTCACAACAACTTAGGGCTCCAAAGCTGATTGCGTCGTGTCGTGCTGGACAATCTCGCGGATCAGGTTTGCAGTTCCGAGGCTGAAATCGCCCAGTGCTTTGCTCAACGACGCAACCGACCGCTCGCTCGAGGTACCCGCTGCCATGGCGTTGAGATGAGCTTCCTCATGAGCAATCGTTTGCCCGCTGGCCACATCGCGGAGGAACCAGCGGAACACGAGCTGGGCCGTCCCGGCGGTGTCCGTCTCGAACCTCAGCACGTCGATCTCGAGCTGATACGCTGGCTGCTGCTGGGCCGGCCAGGGGTGCAGGATGACCCGATCGGTCCGAAGCAGGATCGACAAGTTGTGAGCCAGCGTCTTCGCAATATTGCCTTCCAGGGGCTCTGCCCAGCGATCGTTCTCGGATAAAGTGACCCTATTCTCGGAGATCCGGGTCACCAGCTGATCCTGATCGAGATATCCGGGCAGGTGGATGGGACCGACGCCAATCGCCGACTGTACCGGCCCGGGCGAGCTTGGGTCCCCCGCGTCTTGAGCTGCGGGTTCAGGAAGCGGGCTCAGGGTAAGAAGCCTCCAGGACTGTTCCTGCTGCTGGCCGACGTGCACGCAGGCCGCGAACCAGATCCAGACCAGGTCCAGGGCCAATAGTCGGTGAGACAGGCTCCGCATCACTTCTCCCGGGCGACCGGTTTGCCGAAGATCAGCGAGCTCGGGTTCCGCTCCAGATATCCAGTCAACATACGAATCGACCGCGCCGCAGCCGAAACCTCCTGCAGAGTCCGGGTGAGCTGGTACACCACAGGGGCCTCGTTAAGAGCTGCGTCCGTATGCTGCAGGACCTGCCCGGCATGATCCATCATCTCCCCTGCCTTGATGCTGGTCTGGTGGAGATCCGTCGTAAGCCTCGAGACATTGGTGTCGAGGCCGGTGGCCAGCTGGGACACACTGCCGGCCGCCTCGCCCAGCTGGCCCGCGACCGCGCCCAGGGATCGGATCGTCAGTTTCAGATCGGGCGAGCCGACCAGTTGGTGCAGCTCCGACAGGGCCAGCCGGGCCGAGTCGACCAGGCCCACCAGGTCGCTTGCTGCCAGCTTGGTGAGCACTTCGCTCACTGCCATGCGCGCCTTCTCGGTCGACGACGCCTCGGTCGGAATCTCGCGGTATCGGAACTTTCGGGTGCGCGGCTGCTGAACAAAGACAGCCGGGCTACCGGGGAAAAAGTCCAGCGCCACGAACAGCACCCCGGTGAGGAAACTCTCGGTCTGCAGCTGCCCTCGGAACCCGCCATCGATCGCGCTCTGATACTCTGCCGAGCTGCTCAGAATGGTCTCGCTCCCACCGAGACTGGTAATCTTCTCGGGATCGATGCCGATGATGACCGGTATCCGGTGTCCACTCTGCTCCGGTTCCAGGCGAATTCGAATGTCTTCGACTGACCCGACCTCGACACCGCGGAACTTGACCGTTGCCCCAACTCGGAGACCGTTCACCGATCCGGGGAAGTAGAGCACAAATGGGGTGGTCCGATGGAAATAACGCCCGGAGCCGATCAGGACCACTGCCATCACGGCCAGCACCACTGCGCCGAGCACGAAGTCGCCGATCAGGGTTGGGCTCACCTGCCGATTCTGTGTCATGGCTTCTCTCCCCGCGTCAGGAAGCTCCGGAGGGTGGGGTCCTGGGTCCCGGCCAGCAGCTCCTTGGGAGGGCCGCTGGCGGTGATCGCGCGGTTCGGCACGTCGAGGTAAATGCTGTTGGTGCCGATGGCGAAGATGCTGGCCAGGTCGTGGCTCACCACCACCACGGTCATTCCGAGGCTATCGCGCAGGCTGAGAATCAGCTGGTCCAGCCGGCGCGCGCTGATTGGATCCAGCCCGGCCGATGGCTCATCGAAGAAGAGGATGCTGGGATCCAGAGCCATGGCTCGAGCCAATCCGGCCCGCTTCTGCATCCCGCCACTGATCTCGGATGGGTAGTAGTCCTCGAACCCTTTGAGACCCACCAGCGCGAGCTTGAGTGAGGCAACCTGGCGGATCTCGGCCGGTGTGAGATCGGTGTACCCCTGCAGTAGAAGCCCGATGTTTTCACTCAGGGTCATGGCGCTCCACAACGCGCCGCCCTGAAACAGGACCCCGACGTTTCGGAGAATCCGGTCGCGCTGGCCCGAGTCCGCCGTCGTGAAGTTCTCTGCCTCGTAGTAGATGTTGCCGTGGGCCGGCTGGTTGAGGCCGATCAGGTGACGCAGCAGGGTGCTCTTCCCGCTTCCGCTCGCGCCCATGATGATGAAGACGTCGCCCTGCTTGATGGTGAACGTCATGTCCCGCATGAGCACATAGCTGCCGTATGCCATGGTGAGATCGTGCACGCTGATGCAGGGCCTCGCTCCGGTTCCGGTGCCGAGCTCGTGGATCATTATCACAGCCCCAGGACGTAGAACAGGAAGGCGAACAGTCCGCAGGCGACGATGATGGCAACCAGGCCGGTCACCACCGCCGAGGTGGCCGCCCGGCCGACGGCCGACGCGCTGCTGCCGGCCTGGAGGCCGCGCCAGCAGCCGGCGGACGCGATCAGGAGACCATACACGGCACTCTTGAACACCCCGCCGGCCGTGTCGCTCAGCCGGACGACGTGGATGGTCTGCTGGAAGTACATCGTCCAGGAGAGATCCAGCATCCCGACCCCGATCGTG
>DASRIN010000520.1:0-8669 GCA_035649975.1 Gemmatimonadales bacterium | reverse complement strand
GGGCAGGTTCTTGGGCATCTCAAACTGTCAGCTTGCGACCACCTGTAACCGAGGCGTACGGGGTGCGTCGGTCGCTTTGACGCGGGTCCGCACCGGGTGCCAAATGAGCTCGACGTCGGTCTTGAACGCCTTCCGAAACAGGTCCGCCTTCCGATCGGCGTCGGCTGCTTCGATCTCGGGGAAGGATCGTGCCTGGAGACCCACCCGGAGCCGACCCCGAAGGACCCGAACTCTTACACCGGTTACCGACTGGGAATGGGTCCGGTCGAGCCCATCGGCAATCCGGAGAATGCCGCTGAGCTTGGCGATCAGCTTCCGGTCCGAACTTGAAAGATACGCGAGATTCTCGTGCCGTTTCCGGGGGAACGCTCGCCGGTGATAGCGGACCACGTTGGCCACGAGCTCCATTTCGAGCGGCGTGAAGCCCGGCAGGTCGCCGTGCATGATCAAATGATAGGCGTGCTTATGATGCTTGGCGTGGCTGATCAGGTAGCCGATATCGTGCAGGAGGGCGGCCGCCTGGAGCAGGTCCCGGCTGGAGTCCGGTAGCCGGTAGCGCTTCTTCACCCCGTCGAAGAGCTGCAACGCCAGACCGGCGACGTGTTCACAGTGGCGCTCGTTGGAGTGGGCTTTCCGGGCAAAGCTGCGGACCCATTCCATCCGGTTGCCCGGCAGGGCGACCTGTGACGCCCCGGCCCGGCCGGGGAGCTCAGAGATCATGTACAGCAGGAGACCGTCCCGGATGCCCCTCTCGTTCACCATGACTTGCTGGGTGTTCAACCCTCGCACCAGCCGGGAGATGACGATGGCGCCGGCCACGATGATGTCGGCCCGGTCAGGGCTCAGTCCGGGGATCTCCCGCCGACCCTCCAGGGGAGTCTCCCGCAGGCGTCTCACCAGATGAATGATCTCCGCGGGCGATAGGACATAGCCCTGAACCGAGCCGTGGCGTCCTTCCCGCTGCCACTTTGACATGTGGGCCAGCGCCGTGAACGTGCCGCCGCTTCCGATCATCAACTCGGCCCGGTGATTCGGCTGCCGGATCACCTCCCGGAGGCCCCGATCGATCTCCTCCTTCATGTGCTTCCAGTGCTTGGGCTTGAGCGGGTCGGAGCGAACCAGCCGCTCGGTGACGCGCACCGCGCCCAATGGGAGGGAATAGACATGGTCAATGGCCGTGCCGGCCGAGAGGATGACCTCTACGCTGCCGCCGCCGATGTCCACCACCGCGGTCGGGCGGCCATGAAAATCGAAATGCCGGGCGGCGGTGCGGAAGGCGAGCTGGGCTTCCTCTTCGCCCGAAATCACGTCGATCCGAACCTTGTGCTGCCGTGAGACTTCTCGAATGAAGCTGCGGCCGTTGGCAGCTTCCCTCACCGCGCTGGTAGCGATGGCCCGGGTCTGCCTCACTTTGAACCCATCGGCGATCCCCTTCATCTTGCCGATGGCCGCCAGGGCCCGATCCATGGCCGCTTGCGATAGCCGGCCGGTCTTGTCCAGGTGCTCGCCCAGCCGGACCATCTCCCGTTCTTCATCCAGAATGCGGTAGGTATCGTCGTCCTGCACTTCTGCGACGGTCAGCCGAATGGTGTTGGTGCCGACGTCAATAGCGGCAAGGCGGGGCTGCTGGGGAGGATTCGGGACGGTCATGGCTGGTCTGTAGATTCCATCGCCTTAGCAGTTCGCGCCAGTGCACTTCGTCACGACTGAGTAACGATCGGTGCCGAGGACAAGACCGGACGGTAGCGTGCGGCTGCGCCCGGCGCCAGGGGATGCGATTCAGGAACCCTTCCACCGGGTCACCGGTTAGCTAACCATGCCAGCAGTCGAGCTCGGTCTCAATACTTTCGGCGATCTTACGGTGGACGGAAACGGCCGTCCGTTGTCGTACGCCCGGGTACTGCGCGATGTTGTGGCCGAAGCGGAGCTCGCCGATCAAGTCGGGGTGGACGCTTTCGGGGTCGGCGAGCACCACCGCCCCGACTTTGCCATTAGCGCGCCCGAGGTGCTGCTCGGCGCCATCGCCGGCCGGACCGAGCGCATCCTTCTCGGAACCGCGGTCACCATTCTCAGCACCGACGACCCGGTGCGGGTCTACCAGCGCTTCGCCACGCTCGATGCCGTGTCCAACGGCCGCGCTGAGGTGATCCTGGGCCGGGGGTCGTTCACCGAGTCCTTTCCGCTGTTCGGCTACTCGCTCGACGACTACGACGACCTGTTTGAGGAGAAGCTCGCCCTTTTCGCAGCGCTCCGCGAGGCCGACCGCACCGGCCAGCCGGTCCGCTGGAAGGGCAGGGTCCGATCTCCGCTCGATGGGGTGCAGATCTACCCCCGGGTGGAGCGGCCGCCGCTCCGGGCCTGGGTCGGAGTCGGCGGAAGTCCGGAGTCGGTGGTCCGGGCGGCGCGCTACGGCTTTCCGCTCACTCTCGCCATCATCGGCGGAGACCCCCGCCGCTTCCGCCCCTACGTCGAGCTCTACCATCGCACACTGGCGCAGCTCGGTTCGGAGCCGCTGCCGGTTGGCATCCACTCTCCGGGACACGTGGCGAAGACGGACGCCGAGGCCCGGGAAGTGCTGTGGCCGGCGTATCAGGTCATGCGCAACCGGATCGGCGCCGAGCGAGGCTGGCCGCCCACCAGTTTGGCGGAATTCGATCGGGATATCGCCGCGGGCTCGCTCTACGTAGGCTCGCCCGAGACGGTCGCTCGCAAGATCGCCGGGACGGTTCGCGCCCTGGGCGCGTCTCGCTTTGACCTCAAATACAGCGCCGGAACGCTGGGACACGAGCTCATGCTTCGCAGTATCGAGCTGTACGGACAGCAGGTAATTCCTCAGGTGCGACGGCTGCTCGCCGAGGCCGCACCGGATGACCGCCTCCCGGCGCATGCCAGGCAGGTACCTGCCCACTGAGCCGGAGGGGCGGAGAGTCGGAGGTCGGAAAAGATCGAGGCCGGATTAGGGTCTAGAGCAGGGCCCAAATACTGAGCGTCGTAAGCGCGGCGATCAGCTGGCCGACGATCACATCGCTGGGATAATGGACCCGGAGGCAGATCCGAGAGAAACCAACCAGCAAGGCTAGCGACAGGAGGGGCACCGTCCACCCGGGAAAGACCAGCGCATAGGAGAGCGCCACCGACATCGAGGCGGTGGAATGGCCCGACGGAAAGGAGAACCGGTCCGGCTCGCCCACCAGAGTCACGAACCGCTCGACGGCGGCTGGCCGGGACCGACCCACCGTGCGTTTGGTCAGCTGGACCAGGAGATGGGAACAGGCCAGGCTCAGCAGCGCAAGCTCCGAAGCCTGGTGGAGACTACAGCAGGCAAACCAGGGGAGTCCCGCCGCCAGGATCGCCGGCCCGGTGCCTCCCAAGTGGGTAATCCCTCGCCACATAGCCCTGACCCAGCGGGGCGCGTTCTGGGTCAGGGCGCAGCGAAGTAGCAGCGCCCGGTCGTGGGTACTGAGCTGAAGCAGAACTGTTCCAGGCATTACCCGAATCGTCGGCAGGGACTGCCACTTTCCTCCCTCCTCAGGGCAACGGCGGTGTAACGATTTCTCCTCCCTTTGTCGACAAAGCGAGACCCCGCCTTCACTTCTGCGTTACTTGACTGCGCGAACTTGCGACGTCCCCCTCTCCCCTTGTACAGCGGGGCGATATGCGGGTTCTCTACTGTACCGACACCTACCCGCCCCAGATCAACGGGGTCTCGGTGGTCACGGCGCTATCGGTGGCGGGCCTCAGTCGCTTGGGTTGGGAGTGCGCGGTTATCGCGCCGAAGTATCCCCGTGCGACCCACGCCGTCTGGAACGACCCGGATACCGGCGGCCGCCCCTGCCTGCGGTTGGACCTGACCAGCTTTCCCCTCCCGGGCTACTCGGAAGTGCGGCTGACCTTGCCGGCGCCGGCGCCGGTGCACCGCCTGGTTGCGGAGTTCGGGCCCGATCTGGTGCACTGTGCCACCGAATTCACTGTCGGCCGGATGGGCCAGGTGGCCGCAGACCGGGCCGGCATCCCATTGGTGTCCTCCTACCACACCGATTTCTCCCAGTACGCCGAGGCCTACGGCAAGGGCTGGCTGCGGGGAACTGTCTCTGCCTATCTCAAGCGATTTCATCAGCGCAGCCGCCGGGTGTACACCCCGTCCACTGTATCGAGGGAGGACCTGCTGCGGCTGAACGTGCCGGACGTAGAAGTGTGGGGCAGGGGCGTGGACGCCCAGCGATTCAATCCGGGGCGGCGAAGTGCCGGGCTTCGGGCCGACCTGGGACTGGACGGACGATACACCTTCCTCTATGTAGGACGGCTTGCGCCGGAGAAGCGTCCCGAGCAGATCCTGGACGCATTCCGCCTGGCCCGAGAGATGTTGCCCAAGGACTCCATTCGCCTGATCATGGCGGGCACCGGCCCCCGCGAGGCCGAGCTCCGGGCCATCGCCCCGCCCGGCGTCACCTTCATTGGATTCCTGGACCGGCGCAGCCTGTTGCCGGAGCTGTACGCCAGCTGCGATGCCTTCGTCTTCGCTTCGGTGACCGAGACGCTGGGCCTCGTGGTGCTTGAGGCCATGGCCAGTGGCCTGCCGGTGATCGCCGCGCCGGCGGGTGGAGTGCGCGATCATCTGCGAGACGGATATAACGGAATGGCCTATCCGGCCGGAAGCGCGTACGAGATGGGCAGCGCCATGGCCCGAATGGCCTGGGATCGGGTGCTGACCGAACGGCTGGGGCTGGGAGCTCGCCGCACCGCGGAGGAGCTGACCTGGGACCACGAGATGATCCGGCTGGACCGCAGCTATCGCGAAGTGTGTGGTGCGGAGGTGGCGACGGCGGCTGCCTGATGGGGGACGGCGGGAAGCCAGCAGGTGATGGTGGTTCCGACTCCCCGCCGGCTTTCGGCCGACACCCGGCCGCCGTGAGCCTCGACTAGGTGCTTCACGATAGCCAGTCCCAGCCCGGTTCCGCCCAGGTCTCGCGACCGGGAAGCATCGGAACGGTAAAACCGCTCGAAGATCCGGGGCAGATGCTCCGGAGAGATTCCGGAGCCGGTGTCAGCCACGCTGATCGCGACGCCGGTCCCGTCCACGACGCTGCGGCAGGTGATGCGCCCGCCGGCAGGAGTGTAGCGCAGCGCGTTCTCCAGGAGATTACCCAGTATCTGTCGCAGCGCATCGGGGTCGGCCACGATCTGCTCGGCACGAGGACCGATCTCGACCGAGAAACTCGCCGCTGAGCTCCCGACGCCTTCGCTCACGGCTTCCCAGGCATCGCGCGCCACCTCCTCGACCTCCAACGGTTCCGGCTCCAGCTGCCAGTGACCGGCCTCGAGCCGGGCCAGGTCGAGAAGGTTGTCGACCAACCGCTGCATCCGGCCGGTGTTTGCCACGATGGTCGCGAGAAATCGCCGGGTGGTCTCCGGGTCCGGCGCATCGGCCAGAAGCGTCTCAGCGTATCCCGAGATCGAGGTCAGCGGGGTCTTCAGCTCATGAGAGACGTTGGCCACAAAGTCGCGCCGCATCGCCTCGAGCCGGCGGACCTGGGTGAGGTCGTGAATCACCAGCACCGCGCCGCCGGAGGGGAGCGGCCGCGCGTTCATCAGCAAGACTCGATCGTCCAGATCCAGCTCCCGATCCTGTACCGCCTGGCCCTGCAGCCCCGCATCCACTACCTCGCGCGCGGCCTTGGTGCGGAACAGCTCAGGCAGATCGGGCAGATGGTCGTCCAGATGGTAGCCCAGCATGCGGCGGGCGGCGGGATTGGCCGTAACGATCCGTCCCCGACCATCGGCGGCGATGACGCCTTCCACCATGGATTCGACCAGTGCCGCGGTCTCCGCCTGTTCCCGCCGAAGCTGTGCAAACCGGTCGGCTAGCTGGTGGTGCATCTCCCGCAGAGCGTGGACCAGGGCGTCGATGTCGGGAATGCCGGAACGGGGAAAGCGAGGTGCCGCGCCGGCGGCGATGTCGCGCGCCGCCGAGCCGATCTCGATCAGTGGCTGCGCTATGGATCTTCCAGCCGTGAGGGCCAGCAGACTGCCCACCAGGAGCGCGAGCAGTGCCGCGCCGGCAACCGCATGCTGCGCCCGGCCCACGACCTCATCTACCTGTTCCAGTCCGGCGGCAACCCGGACTACACCGGTTGGGCCCGGCATCGCGACGTAGAGCAGCAGCCGCCCCACCGTCTCACTCCGGCGGCTGGCGACTCCCCGGCTGCCGGCCAGCGCGGCCCGCACTTCGGGCCTGGCGGCGTGATTTTCAATTGGAGGCAGGGGACCCGGGGGAAAATCGCTGTCGGCCCGAACCCAGCCGTCCCGGTCGATAATGGTGATGCGATGGCCGGTCTGGGCGCTGAGGCGCCGGACGGTTGCCGGCCAGGCCGATGAATCCGAGGGCAAGGCTTCGCGCACCAGTCGGGCCTCGCTCTCGAGTGACTGCGCGATATCCGCCTCGAGATCCTTCCGGAGCGATCGCTCCGCCAGCCAGAACAGAATCCCGACAGTCAGGACCAGGATCAGAATCGAGCCCAGTACCAGTCGCCGGGCGAAGCTCACCGGCTGCGAGCCCCTCGCTCACCTCCCCGGAATCGGTAGCCGAAGCCGCGCACCGTCTCGATCATCTTCCCGGCATCACCCAGTTTGCTGCGAAGTCGCTGCACGTGCATGTCCACCGTGCGGGTCTGGATGTCGGGCTGCGCTTCCCAGACAATCTCGAGTAATTGGGGACGGGTCTGGACCCGGCCACGGCGCTCGACCAGCATCAAGAGGAGTTTGTACTCGGTCGCGGTCAGGTTGAGCTCCCGCCCGTGCAGCATGGCCCGGTGCGCCGAACGGTCGATGCTGATTGGACCGGCGGCGAGAGTGGAGCCGGCACTCACCGCGGGCGAGGCCAGCCGCCGCAGCAGCGCCCCCACTCTAAGCGACAGCTCCTGGGGAGAGAACGGCTTGGTGAGGTAGTCGTCGGCGCCCAACGAGAGTCCGCGGATGCGGTCGGTCTCCTCCCTGCGGGCAGTCAGGAGGATGACGCCCACGTCCTTGGTCTCTTCCCGCCGGCGCAGCTCGGCCAGGACATCGTAGCCCGACACCCCCGGGAGCATGAGATCCAGGACCACCACATCAGGTCGCTCCTCTCGCGCAGCCTTCAACGCGTCGGGCCCGTTTGCCGCAGTGGAAACCCGATACCCCACCTTGGCCAGGTGGTAGGCGACCAGCGCGGTGATATCCGGCTCATCGTCAACGACGAGGATGCGATGGGTCATCAAGGGACTCGTGCGCGAGTGTAGGCACGAATATAGGGGGGCCAGCGGGGCAGCGGGGCTGCGGGGCAGCTCCTCTGATTGAGGCAACAACTAAGGACTGGGTGGCGGGACCAGCACCTGAGCGGTGCGTTCCAGCACCTCCGCCCGTTCCTGCTCACACACTGTGGGTGCCTTGTCACTCATGCTGCCGGGCGCCACCCACCGGCTGGTCGAGCTGACCTCCGAACGAGCGGCGTCGCCTTGAATGGCCATGTTCACGGTCACGTGGCAGGCGGCCGAGGACCCTTGCTGGGCACTGGCGCTGGGCCAGCGACTTCCAATCAGGCGGCCCCCGGCCGAATCCGTGACATCCATGGTGAAGGATTCTCCCTGCAGGGCCCGGCGGGCCCGGACCCAGGCCGAGTCCCGCGAGGCCGGCACTGGTGTCACACTGCTCTGCTCCGGTCCGGCCACGAGCCCGGTGCAGGCGCTGGCGGTGCCGATCAGTCCAACCAGGCAGCTACGAAATAGAGTTCGATGTCTCATGGTCACCCTCGGCATCGCGATCGAGTGAGGAAGTCGGCCCAAGCCTACCTCGCGCGAATCCCGCTCCGGTCACGGCTCTGTCACAGTCTGGTGAAGCTACATTACTCCCACCCGGGAGCTCTGATGACCGAAACGATTCGAGTGTTCGTGAATACTACTGCGTTGGATCTGCCGGCCGGCGCCGACGTGGGGCAGGCGGTGCGCGCCCTGGATCCGGAGCTGGCTGCCAGCGTGGAGCGAGGCGCGGCCTTCGTGACCGACGGCCGAGGGCTCGAGGTGGACCCGGCTGGCTCGCTGGTCAGTGGGTCCATTCTGCGAGTCGTGGTGCGGGCGCGGCGGGGGGCCGATGCTGACGCGTGAGCTGATCGGCCGGCTACCCAAAGCCGAGCTGCACACCCACTTCGACAGCTGCCTTCGGCCCGAGACCATGATCGCGCTGGCGCGCGAGGCCCGGGTCTCGCTGCCGTCTCGGGACCCAGAGACGCTCCGCCGGTTCATGCGGGTAGACGACGCCAATAACCTGGAGGACTACCTGCAGCGGTTCGATGTCACCATCCCCCTGCTGCAGACTCCTGAAGCCATCGAGCGGGTGGCGTACGAGATGGTCGAGGACGCGGCCCGGGACAATTTGCGCTACCTCGAGGTCCGCTACTGCCCCGAGTTGAGCCGGCGGCGGGGACTGTCCTTGGACGAGGTGATCGCCGCCGAGCTTCGCGGCCTGAGCCGGGGTGAGCGCGACTTCGGCGTTATCACCCGGGTCATTAACTGC
Source organism: Gemmatimonadales bacterium (assembly GCA_035649975.1). GTDB lineage: Bacteria > Gemmatimonadota > Gemmatimonadetes > Gemmatimonadales > GWC2-71-9 > CAVVWJ01. The sequence goes on along the minus strand of DASRIN010000520.1, from coordinate 128 downwards.
TCCCTCCGGCAATACGATCCGTCGGTCTCGCTCCAGATCGCCGAGCGGTCCGTCGCCTTCGGCAAGCAGGGCGTGGTAGCGTTCGACTTGGCGGGCCCGGAGGCAGGCCGGCCTCCCGGGGTCCACCA
>DASRIN010000519.1:0-3023 GCA_035649975.1 Gemmatimonadales bacterium | reverse complement strand
GCGCCGCTGGGCACGGCCGCGCGACCCTGGGCACCACTGGAGAGGACAACCTCAGTCTCCACGGTAGGGTTGCCTCTGCTATCGAGAATCTCGCGAGCATGAACTTCGATGATTGTAGACAAGAGTGAGCGTCTAAGGTCTGAGGTCTAAGGTCGAGGGTCTAGCGACTAGCGACTAGCGACTAGCGACATGAATCGGCGCCCGAAGCTAGCCGTATCAGCGTCAATCCTCAACCGAAGTGATTGAAGCCTTTGAGCGCCACGGACCGGCCATGCTGGAGAAAACGCGCCCCACTTCCCGCGAGCACGCGTCCCACCTGGGTGAGTCCGAGCTCACACTCCCGAGCGAACAGCGCCGCCCCGTCAAACTCCGGCGGCATCGCGACCAGCAACTCGAAGTCTTCGCCCCCTTCGGCGGCAAACTGCTGCGGCGAAAGTCCCAAGCGGCGCGCTTCCGGCTCCACTTCGGGGGCGACCGGCACCCGTTCCACTTCGATCTCCATCGCCATGCCTGAAGCCGCGGCCAGGTGGCCGACATCGCCGGCAAGACCGTCACTCAGGTCGAGCATTGCGCGGGCTCCCCGTGCGCCGAGCCATTGCCCCACCGAGATGCGAGGCACCGGGCGCGCGAACCGGGCCCGCGCCGCCGAGCTGGGCTGCTCGCCCCGCCGCCAGGCTTCGAGGGCTGCCCGGGATCCGCCCAGCTCTCCCGTCACCCAGAGGCCGTCGCCCGGCTGAGCACCTCGGCGGGTCACCGGCCTCGCGGTCCGCCCGATGACGGTGACGGCAAGGCTCCAGCAAGGTCCGTTGGAGAGATCGCCTCCGAGCACCGGTGCGCTGACTGATCGGGCGGCGTCGCGCACTCCTCGCATGACTTCGAGCAGATCCGCTTCGGGCCTGGTCTTCGGCAGGGTGAGAGCGCAGAGGATCCCAGCCGGCTGGGCAGCCTCCGCCGCCAGATCGGAGAGCGCGGCCGCGGTCGACCTCCAGCCCACCTCGCGGAGCGCGATCCAATCCATCCGGAAGTGGACCTGCTCCACGCTGACATCAGTGCTAAGCGCGAGGAATTCGTTGCCGGTTGGGAGCAGTGCGCAGTCGTCGCCGATCCCCTGTGCATCTGAGCCCAGCTCGGCAACGATGCTGCGAATGCGGTCGAACTCGGCGCCGGGACCGAGCGCGAGCCCCGTCTTCACGGACGGATCACGCTGAGCCGGAAACGGACCAGGCCGCGATCGGTGGCGATCCAGAGGTACTCGTCGTCCACCGCCAGATCATTGGCCAAGCCCGGCAGATCTCCTGGCTTGAGCGGCTGGAGCGGAGGAGTTCCCAGCCGCGCAAACCCGACGCCGCGGTCTCCAGCCACCCAGAAACCGGAGCCATCAGCCACGAAGCGGCGGAGCCGCCCCAGGAAACCGGAGAGGTTGGGACCGAGGGTCCACCGTTTGGTGCGGGGATCGCGCCATAGCAGCTCGTCCCGGGTGAGCGCAACCAGGGTATCCGCGAGCGGGGCCAGGTCCACGACGCCGGCCTGCAGCGATGGTGAGCTCAGTCCGTCCGGCCGAACCAGGTCAGAGCGATCGGGCAGGGCGAGCAGCAGACCGATCGGCGTGCCGGCCCACACCGAGTCGCCCGACGGAAAGACGGCGTACACCGCGTCACTATAGCCTGGGGCCAGCCGCTCCACCCCGAGCGTTTCACCTACCCGGGCGACACCGTGGGCCGTGCCGACAACGATCCGTCCTCCACGCGACACGATGGAGTACACCCTGCTGTCCGGCAGGCCCCGGCGCTCGTCCACCAGCTGAAGCGAGCTGTCCGCCGGCAGCACCTTGGCCACGCCGAAATCGGTAGCGGCCCAGACGGCGCGTCCCTGGCCGGCGAGCTCGCGCACCTGGCTGAATGGAGTCCCCCGCGCCGAGCTGCCGGGAAGGGACTGGAACTGACCGAGATCGGCCGCCACGAAAGTGAACGCGGCGTCACTCGTCTGGGTGCGATCGGTGGCGGCCCACACTCCACCGGGCCAGCTGAACACTGCGCCCACGCGCTCCGAGGGGAGTCCAAACGTAAGCCGCTGAGGTAAGGGGGAGCCGTCCTGCAGGTAGAGCGCGCCCACTCCCGAAGTGCCCAGATACCAGCCCCGGTTGTCGAAGGAGCGTGCGGCGGCGGTGTAGCGCACGGTGCGCAGGCGATTGTCGGTGAGAATCGCGGCGGCGTTGGCCTGTAGACCAGGGCTGGAGCGAATGGCTTCCGCCACGCTCTGAGGTCCCACCGGATGAGCCGGCGGGCTGCTGGGTGACGCGACGCCTCCGCCGCGTGGCAGCAGCGCCCAGCCACTGCGGGTGCGGAGGTACAGTCCCGCCGCGGGATTGTCCTGGTCGAAGGCGATGCTGGCCACACCGTCGGGGACAATGCCCTGGTCCCAGATCTGGATGTCGGGCTGGTAGTGAACCCACCCGTCGGGGCGGGCCAGCCAGAGCGAGTTGTCCAGCGGATCGGCGAGACCGGTGAACACCCGGCTGAGCACCGAGCGGTCCGGAGGATCGAATGCGCCTTCCCAACGCATGAACTGGGGATTCCAGATCAACACCCCATTCGGGGCCACGATGAAGACCCGGTCGGACGAAGCAGCAACGGTATTGACCTGATTGTAGTCGCCGATAACCGTGCGATCTTCCGGCCGCCAATCCCGGGAAAACGACTGAGCCAACCCGGAGGATGCTGTGCCGGTCACCAGAGCAAGCGGGAGAGTCCAATGCATTGAGGCAATCTATTTAGATCGTCTGGGGCCGGGGTAACTCGACAATGATCGGTGGCCGAGCGGCGGGTGGGGAGTCGCGCAGGATCTCCCACTCGCGCCAGAGGTCGGGCAGGCTGCTCACCACGTCCATGGGACGGAGGCTTCGGGCCGTGTATCGCCGTGCCGCGAGATCGGCGGCCCGGCCGAGCGCCTGCGCCCCAAGGGCGGCAGCGATCGCCGGCTCCAATCCCTGAGCCAACCCCGTGCTGATCAAACCAGTCAGCACA
>DASRIN010000518.1:0-6281 GCA_035649975.1 Gemmatimonadales bacterium | reverse complement strand
TAGAGTGCCGAGCCACTCTCCTCCAGCTCCCGGGACTCACCCGCCAGCGCTGTGCTGCTCCCCCTTGGCAGGACCTCGTCCGCAACCCGGGTCAGAGAGTCGAGCGCCTCACCCAGGGTAAATCCCGGTGCCAGGTTGGCGGTGAGGGTGGCGGACCGGACCCGGTCGAAGTGGTTGAGCTCCCTGGGACCGACGCCTTCCTGCACGGTGGCCAAGGCCTCCAGCTTCACTAGCTCTCCGTCGCGGCCACGCACATACAGTCCGGTCATGTCGCTGGGCGTGGCGCGGGCTCTGGGATCGAGCTGGACGATTACATCGTACTGCTTATTCGCCCGGGTAAACGTGCTGGTTTCCCGGCCGCCAAGCAGAACCTGAAGCGTAGTCGCGACATCGGAGACGGGAACTCCCAGGTCCTCGGCTCGATCGCGATCGAAGCTGACGGTGAGCTGGGGCTTGTTCACCCGGAGATCACTGTCAACGTTGATCAAGCCAGGAATCTGACGAGCCCGGGCCAGCAGTGTGTCGTTGCCCTTGGTCAGCAGATCGAAATCGGGATGTTGAATGACGAAGTTCACCGGGCTGCCCCAGCCGAACGCGGGCGGATTATTGGCGAAGGCGAACACCCCCGGAATGGCGAAGAACTGGCCCTGTACTTCGCCAATGATTTCCTGCACCGACCGGTCTCGCGTGGACCAGTCTTCCAGGTTGGTGAAGATGATGCCGCGGCTCACGCCATCGCCGATGTTGACTACGCTGAAGTAGCTCTCGACCCCCTTGGTCTTCGCCAGTATGGCCTCTGCCTGGCGCTGGTAGCCGTCGGTGTAGGCCAGCGATGAACCTTCAGGCGCGATTATGAAGTTGAAGAACCAGCCCCGATCTTCCGGGGGCACGAACTCCCGCTCCAGCGAGCGAAAGACCACCACGGCGCCCAGCGTGACGATAAGCGCCACCACCACGATCGCCATCCGGTGTCGCAGAGCCAGGGCGAGGGTGCGGGCGTAGCCTGAAGCCAGCCGGTTGAATCCCTCCTCCAGCAGCCGGTACATGCGTCCGTGGCGAGTGGGCACTCGCAGGATCTTGGCGCACAGCATGGGGGTGAGCGTCAGGGCCACGAAACCGGAAATGATGACCGCGCCAGCCACCGCAATGCCGAATTCGTTGAACAGGCGTCCGGTAGAGCCCTTGAGGAAGGCGAGTGGGGTAAACACCGCCACCAGTGAGATGGTGGTGGCCAGCACCGCAAACGCGATTTCCCGGGTCCCGTTGGTGGCGGCCTCCACCGGACTCTCGTCCAACTCCTCCTGATGCCGGTAGGCGTTCTCCAGGACGATGATGGCGTCGTCGACCACGATACCGATGGCCAGTGTCAGTGCGAGCAGGGTGAAGTTGTTGATGGAGAATCCCAAGAAATACATGATGGCGAACGCGGCGATGATGGACGTGGGGATCGCCAGCCCCGGGATAATGGTTGCTCGAAGATTGCGGAGAAACAGGAAGATGATGATGACCACCAGAATCGCAGCGATGCCCAAGGTTTCCTGGGCCTCGAGAATGGAACGCTTGACGAAAATGGATTGATCGAATGCCGTATTGATGGCCACGCCGGGAGGTAGTGAGGCCTGGATTCTGGGGAGCTCGTTCCGGATTGCCTCCGCCACCGAGATAATGTTGGCCTTGGATTGCCGAATGACCCCGATCGCAACAGCCGGAGTGCCCTTGAACCGTAAGGCGCTCCTCTCGTCCTCGGCCGCCAGCTCGACCCGCGCCAGATCCTTCAGCTTGACCAAAATGCCGTTGGTGTTGCTGACCACCAGGTTGCCGAACTCCTCCGGCGTCTTGAGCTCGCCCAGCGATCGGACGGTGAACTCCCGCCGTTCAGATTCGATCCGGCCGGCGGGAACCTCGACATTTCGGGTGCGGATGGCCTGCTGGACGTCCTGAACAGTCAGTCCCCGGGCAGCCAGCTCGGAGGCGGAGAGCCAGACCCGCATGGAGAACCGCCGTTCACCGAAGATCCGGGCCTGCCCTACCCCGGGAAGACTCTGCAGCCGGCTCTTCACCAGGCGGTCGCCGATGTCGGAGAGCTGCAACAGATCGTAGTTCTCTCCCGAGAGGGCGAGCCAGAAGAACGGCTGGGCATCGGCATCCTGTTTGGCAACGACCGGCTCTTCGATGTCCTCGGGAAGTCTCTCCCGGACTCGAGCTACCTTGTCGCGGGTGTCCTGCGCCGCCGCTTCGACATCCCGCTCCAGATTGAACTCCAGGGTGATATTGCTGAACCCTTCCTGACTCGAGCTGGTGAGGGTCCGCAACCCCTCGACGGTGCTGAGCTCCTCCTCGAGAATGTCGGTCACCGCTGATTCCACGACCTGGGGGTTGGCGCCGGGCAGGCCGGTGCTGACCGAAACGATGGGCGGATCGACATCGGGAAACTCCCGTACTGAAAGCTGGGTGTACCCGATGGCGCCGAAGAGCACCAGCGCCAGGCTGAGCATGCTGGCCAGTACCGGCCGTTGGATTGAGAGGTCGGAGATCTTCATGGCTTCAATTCCCCGTCATGGGTCGAAACTGGCCGGTTTGGAGCCGGCACCCCATCACTGGTTAGTCGTTCGAAGCGACCGAGGATCGACACCGCAGCGGTGCCGGAGACGGACATAGTTAGATCGGGCAAAGTCCGAAAGCGTTCCTTACGGACAAACCCGCTCCAGGATTCAGTCTGAGACAGCCTGGGAGGCCGGGACGAATTAGATTGGTGAGCCCCCTAACAGTTGAACGATGCCGCCGAAACTCTCCAGTCGCCAGCAGGCTCAACTCGCCTTTCTGGAACAGCTGCCGCCGAAGTTCCAGCGGATCCACAGCATCATCGAGCAGATGACGAGCCTCAAGGTCGATGACACCATCTTGCGGGGCTTCGGCCGGATCCTGGACGAGATCAAGGGCAAGGCTACTGCCCTCAGCCTCAACGGCTTAGCCGAAACAGCCGGACTGATGGGGACGATGCTCCGACGGGGCGGGGGCCTGCAGTTCAGGGTGCGGGGACTGCGGGAGCTGCTGGGCAGCCTGAAGAACAACTACGATGCAGCGCTTCGGGACGCGACCACTCCGGCGGAAGGTCCGACCGAGCCCGATTCCTCGGCTTAACCCGCCCGGCTCCTTCGGCGAGCCAGCATCCGATCGATCAGCGGCCCGCACATGAGAACGATCATGCCATTGATGAGGCCCCCGATGAGTGCCGAAACAAAGGTGAGCGCTCCCAGGATCAGGGCGGCACCGATGCACGCGAGAAGCACACCAATCCAGGACATCACCAGTCTCCCAGGAAGAACGTGGACGCGGCCGGCCAACATTAGCTGAACCGGTTCGGCTCCCGCAAGCCTCAACCTGCTACCGGATAAGAGCCATGAAAATATCAGCTTCTCAACTCCTGACGCTCACGCTTCTCGGCACCCCCCTCGCCGCCCAGACAGCCGACTCGACCCGGACCGTACCCGGTGGCGGCGAGCTTCCTGCTGGATGGAGTGCCCGCCCTGACGACAAAGGCAATTCCAAGGACATCAAATTCGTGGTCATGGAGCCGGGCTACCACCTGACGCTGGGGCCGGCCACGATATTGTATCGCAAGGAAGACCGGGCCCAGAGACCCTTTCACACCCTGGTCACGATCCATCAGATGAAGCGGTGGGAACACCCGGAGGGCTACGGTCTCTTCTTTGGTGGCCGGGAGCTGGAGGGGCCCAACCAGTCCTACACCTATTTCCTGGTACGGGATGACGGGACCTTTAACATCAAGACCCGCAAAGGCGACAAAGTTGCCCAGGTATCCGAAGGCTGGAAGCCGAATTCGGCAATCAAGAAGGCCGACGCCAATGGGGCCACCAGTAATCTCCTCGAAATCGATGCCAAGAGCGATCCGAAGCGGGTCAGCTTCAAAGTGAATGGGAAGGAGGTCTACTCCCAGCCGGCGCGATCGGAGAACCTGAAGGGCATCGTCGGCCTCAGGGTGAACCACAATCTCGACGTTCACCTGGAAGGCTTTGCCGTCCACCAGTGATCGTCCCGCGGCTCACTGGCTTGACGCTTGCTCAGGCACCCATACATTAGCCCCATGCACCCCTGGACTGCTCGAAACTGGAATCGACTCTCCGCCTGTGACGCCTTTACGTAGGCCGGACATGCGTGTGAGCAGTATTCTGCGGTGGTGGTGTCCGGCCCGCTCGTCTGTGTAGCGGGCCGTGTTGTTGTGGGATCGCGCGGGCCGTATTCCTCAGTCCCTGGAGACCTCATGCCGCGAGCAAAATTTCTGGCCGCCCCGATTCTCTTCGCCGCCGCGACCCTATGCGGGGTGCCTGCCGCAGCCCAGACGGAAATAGGCGCCGACCTTGGGCTCTTCAGCGCGTACGTCTGGCGCGGGTTGTCACTGACCAACAAACCAGTGGCGCAGCCGGCCGCGTGGGCCGCCATCCCGGTCGGGAATGCCTCGGTCACACTGGGCCTCTGGTCTACCATCGACCTGGGTCAGTACGACGACCCCAATGATGACATCAGTCAGAGTGGTGGGAGCTCGAGCTTCAACCTGGCAGAGTATGATCCTTACGCGGAGGTGAGCCTTACCACGGGGAAAGCCACGTTGACCGCTGGTGCCATCGGATACGTCTATCCGAACGATGAGGATGCACCTGGAGCCGGGCTGCTGACCAGTGACGCCAACACCGTGGAGATCTACGGAAAGCTGGGTTTCGATGCCGCGTTTAGCCCCGAGCTCTCGCTCTACTATGACGTCGACAAGATCAAGGGCGCATACATCGAAGGTGGTGTCACGTACTCTCTGAGCGCGAGTGAGAAGGTCTCGATCGACCTCGGTGCGCTGGCCGGTTTCAACGCGGGCCAGGGCGTACCGGACGACCCGCAGAGCGATGAGTCCGCCAACTTTGCCGACGATGGTTTCACCCACCTCGATGTCTCCGCCGGCGTCCCCTTCAGCGCCGGTGCCCTATCCATCACGCCGGTCCTCCACGTGATAGTGGGCGGGGACGATTTCACGAAGATCACCTCGCCGACTGACGAGAGCGACGTGAAACTCTGGGGTGGGGTTTCACTCAGCTGGTCAAGGGCGCTGGGCGCGGTGCCCGAGGAGGAGCCCAAGCCCTGAGGTGACGTCATTTGACCGGAGCGTGGAAAGGACCCACGCTCCGGTCGGTCATAGATCTTGAGCCACTTCCTGGAAGGTTTCTTCCAGCCGACCGAGCATCTCCTTCAACAAATCCATCGGAATCCCTAGTGCCGGCTCGATTCGGATCACCTGCGCCTTGGAGTAGGTGCCGGCCACCAGAACGCCCCGCTTGAACAGGCCCGAGGCCACCTTCCAGCCAATCTCCTGCGCCGGAAATTCCATTCCGATCAGCAGTCCCTTCCCATGGGTCTCCTTCAGCACCTGAGGATATTGCTGCTGCAGGCAGCCCAGCTCGCGGAGCAGGAACTCGCCCTTTATGGCGGCCTGCCCCGGCAAGTCCTCCTCCAGAGTGACCTGAATTGCTGCCAGACCTGCGGCACAGGCCAGCGGATTGCCTCCGAAGGTAGTGGAGTGGATGATCGGATTGGGGATCATCACCTCCCAGATTTCGGGCGTGGAAATGAAGGCCGACAGCGGCATGACTCCACCCCCGATCGATTTCCCGAGGCACATGATGTCAGGCACCACATTCCAGTGGTCCACTCCCCAGAGCTTCCCGGTGCGGCCCATACCGGTCTGGATCTCGTCCGCGATCAGCAGGGCTCCATAGCGAGTGCATAGCTCGCGTGCGCGGGGGAAGTAATCGGGGGGCGGAACGATGCCGCCCGCTTCACCCTGGACCGGCTCTAGCACTACCCCCGCGATGTGGACGCCTACGGCCTCGCAGCGGCGGAACTCCAGCTCCAGGGCGTCAGCATCTCCATAGGGGACAAACCGCACGTCCTGGAGACCTGATTGAAACGGCTCCCGGAACGAGGCCTTGCCCATGAGCGAAAGTGAGCCCATGGACTTGCCGTGAAATCCACCCAGGGTCGAGATGAATGTGCTGCGCTTGGTGTACAAGCGGGTGAGCTTGATGGCCCCTTCAATCGCATCGGTGCCGTTGTTGATGAAGAACGAGTTCTGCAGGTCGCCGGGCGTGAGAGCCGCCAGCACTTTCCCCAGGGCTGCCCGCCAGGGCTCCAGCAGCTCCTGGCTGTTCAGAGCCATCCGCTGGATCTGGTCGGTTACCGCCTTAACGATCCTGGGGTGATTGACCCCGGCGCTGAAG
>DASRIN010000517.1:0-6561 GCA_035649975.1 Gemmatimonadales bacterium | reverse complement strand
GGGACGTCCCGAGAAGGGAATGCCGGCGTGGTGCGCGCTGGGGATGCAGATGCCGACCATCGAAGCGATCTACTCCTACGTGAAGGGCCGCAGCGAGGCGAAGCTTCACCCCGGGCGGCCCGCGCTGAGGTCCGGCGGATGAAACCCTCAACGATCCTGGCACTGGCCGGATGGCTGGTGCTCGCCCCGGCGGCTTGTAGCCCACGAGGCGAAACTGACGATGACGCCGGCCCCGCTCCGGCGGACACTACGGCATCGGCTCCGGTAGACACGGCAACCCGACCGGACACATCGGTCGCGACCCCGCCGATCACACCCCCGTCGACCACTGCTCCGCAGGACACGCCACCGACGGGGGCTCCGAGTCAGAATCCGGGTCCCGCTACTAAGCAAGAGGGAGCCGTGAGTCAGGTCGAGTACGAAGGCTGGCGCCAGTACAGCGTCAACTGCGCCCGCTGCCACGGCCAGGACGTGCTTCCCAACCCGGTGGCCGCGAACCTTCTGATGTCCGTGGCTGCCGGTGGTCCCATGGAGTCAAAGGAGAAGTTCGTCCAGGTGGTGAGCGAGGGACGCCCGGAACGGGGCATGCCGGCCTTCAAGAGCCTCCTGACTCGTAGCCAGATTGAAGCGATCTACGCCTATGTAAAGGGCCGAGCCGATAAGCGCATTCCCCCTGGACGCCCCGAGCCGCCCGCCGGCTGACGTCAGTCGGCCGAGCAAGTCGGACCTCGTCGCGGCGGCAGGGAAAAGGGTTCCCGATCTGATCGGTCCCGACCTCAAAGTTCTGTTCTGTGGGATCAATCCGGGACTCTACTCCGCTGCCACCCGGCACCACTTTGCCCGGCCGGGAAATCGTTTCTGGCCCGCGCTGCATCTCGCTGGATTTACTCCCCGCCTGGTGGGTCCCTGGGAGGAGCGCGTTCTGCTCCAGCTGGAGCTCGGCATTACCAACCTGGTGGCACGGGGTACTGCTTCGGCGGCGGAGCTTACTCCGGCTGAATTCCGCAGCGGCCGTCTCCGGCTGGAGCGTAAGGTTCGCCGCTACCGGCCATCGTGGGTTGCAGTGGTGGGAATCGGTGCCTATCGACTTGCCTTCGAGCGGCCCCGGGCGGGTATCGGGCCGCAACCCGAGCGCATCGGAGAGAGCAGACTCTGGGTGTTGCCCAATCCGAGCGGCCTGAATGCCAACCATCAGCTGGCGGACCTGACCCGCGCCTTCAAAGCACTGCGTCGGGCGGTCGAAGCTGATTCCGCTCCGAGCCCCTGACCGGTGGCGAGCTCGACTTCACTACCCGACCACCTGGTCAGACTGTTGGAGTGGGAAGACGCCCACGCCAGCTTCGATTCCGCCGTGGCAAACCTGCCGGAGAGGCTTCGAGGTCAGCAGCCGGCGGGGCTGCCGTATTCGCCCTGGTCACTGGTGGAACATCTTCGCATCACTCAGCACGACATCCTCGACTTCTGCATCAACCCCAAGTATCAGGAACTCCGATGGCCCGATGACTACTGGCCCCAGTCACCAGTGCCGGGCAGCGGCGCGGCCTGGGAAAACAGCATCCAGCAGTTTCAGCGAGACCGCGGCGGACTGCAGCGCCTGGCTCGCGATCCCAAGCTCGACCTGGAGTCCCCGATCCCTCATGGGCAGGGTCAGACCTACCTCCGGGAGCTGCTCCTCGCGGCGGATCACACGGCGTATCATGTGGGAGAGCTGATCGTGGTGCGCCGGCTCCTGAATGCCTGGCCCTAGTCAGCGGCGGCCGACGAAGAGCTGACCAGACCAACCCCGGACCCGGACAGAATCACCTCGCCTGCTGCCGTCCAGGTGCTGCAGTGCCAGTCTCCCGCGATGTCGCTCTCCCAGCGCATCTAATCTCAGACGCTCAGCCGGTACGCTGTGGGGCGACAATACGGGATCACCAACCAGCCTTTGCGCCAGTTGCCCTAAGTCGAACCTGATGGTGTCTCCGCCGACGCTCACCTTGGCTGTCCCGCTGGTTGTGTCGAAGCGGACGCTCAGGCTCTCCTGCCCGACCTGGATTTGCGAGGTGGATCCAACGCTTGCCTCGAGCATCCAGTCGTACCCGGACAGCGAGACTGGCTCGCGGCGGTCGGCGCTGAAGTACACGTAGCCCTCCCGGCCTGCCGCATACTGAGGTACATACTGGAGCTTCGCCTTCGCCAGGATGAGGCGCGCGACCGAATCCCGCCGGGACCGATTGTCCGCCACTGAGTCCCAGTGGACCGGCGGCAAACTCGCCGGAATGGCGGCGATGATCTGCGAGCTGGCTCCATGCTCCAGCAGAAAGCGTAGCGCCGAGCTGGCTTCGCGAGCCGCCTCCGAGTTCCCGGCGGCACTGGCAACCAGCTGCCTGAGCCTTCGTCCCTGGCTCGCCACCGAGAGGCTGGTCACGCTCAGGGGACCGTACAAGGTGACGAGCAGGAGAGCTGCCAGGGTTACCGGAATCCGGCGGATGCCCGACCTGGGACGCAGGGTATAGCTTATGGAAATCGCGAGCAGCCAGAATCCCAGGAGCACACCCAGCAGCCTCAGCTCGGTCAGCCCGTACGGAAGCACCCGCTTCCAGAACGCCACCAGGAGGACGAGCGCAGCCGGAATCAGTCCGATGAAGAACCATCGGGTGTAGGCGCGAATCCACCCCTCCTCGGGATCCTCCCGAAGTGGATGCACCAGCAGGAAACCGAGCAGGCCGGCGACGGCCACGCTGGTCACCAGCCATCCGATCCACCCTGAAGGCCACTCGCCCCCAAGGACAATCTTGACCAGGTAGGCCAGCAGAAGAATGTGATAAATGAAGACGATCGGGGTCAGGATGTATTGCGCGAATACCTTCAGCACGCGAGGATAGCTGCGGTCCTGCGACAGCTCGCCCAGCCCCTGGGGAACATCGGAGAGGAAGATTGCAGTATTCACCACAAAGATGATGACCAAGTACAGCCGCCCGTACACCTCGCTCGGAATATCGACTCCGAAGAGCTGATCGAGCGCGCCGAGTGCTATCGCTAGTCCCAAGAAGAGCACCATCGAGAACACGAAGGAGCGGAGGATATTCTCGAATAGCCGGCGATTGTATTGCCAGAAGGCGTTGGTCTCGAGGCCTCCTGCCAACGGCAGGGTGGCCACCAGCAGGTGCAGGCTCGCGCTCAGCTGGAAATACCGGATCGATTCATACTTGCGGTCCGGGCCGGGCCAGACGGCCCAAAAGAGAGCCAGGAGGGCGATGCCGGCGAGATTCAATAGTGCGGCCCGCCTGCCGTCCCAGCCCCGCTCCTCGGCGAAGAGGGTCAGTGCGATGGTGAGTGGAATGGCCAGGGCAGCCACCATAGCAGCCCGGGCCCACTCCTCATGCCCGCCATTGACCGTAGCAGCGATGGCGATGGCAGCGGCAACGACCCCGGCCAGCATGGGCCAGGGGAAACGGCTGATGACGTCGCGAGTTCGGACCACCAAGGTTTCTACTGAGGGGAACCGCATCACGACTCCGATGACTGATGGAGCAGTTCATGAAACCTGACGAACTGGACGGCGTGCTGACATTCCTGCGATCCGCCGAACGGCTGAAGACCGTTACCCGCAGCGGGTGGACCTCGGTCGGTCAAGCCGAGAGTGTCGCCGAGCACACCTGGCGGCTCTGCCTCATGGCCATGCTGCTCTACGGCGATGCAGCCGATGTCAATCTGGCTCGGCTGCTCAAGATGTGTCTCATTCACGATCTCGGAGAGGCGATCGGCGGCGATGTTCCCGCCCCCACTCAGAATCCCGGCCTCAACAAGAGCGAACAGGAGCGACGTGATCTCCTTCGCCTGATCGAGCCGCTGCCACACCATCTCCAGACCGAGATCCTCGAGTTGTGGGACGAGTATGAGTCGGCTCAGTCGCGTGAGGCAAGACTCACCAAAGGACTGGACAAGCTGGAAACTATCCTCCAGCACACCCAGGGACTCAACCCGGCCGATTTCGACTATGCCTTCAATCTGGGATACGGGCAGAAGTACACGGCTGCCGACCCTGTTCTCGCGGCCCTCCGCGCGCGACTGGATAGGGAAACCGCCCGTCGAGCCGGGTCCTAGATAACGGAAGCCCCTCGACTCGCTCGAGGGGCTTTTGCTGTCGGAGGCGATCCCGGATTGCTATTTCTTGATCCAGGTAGGCCGAAGATCCCGGGTTACTTCCGCAATGAGCTGCTGAACCAGCTCACCATACGCCTCTTCCTTGTCGCGCACCGCGATCGAGGGCAGGCGGTCGGAGATGTCAATTCTCCCCACGGTACCATTGGCCAATGCGCTCGAGCGCCAGACCGTGCCTCCCGTACTGGTCGACAGCAAGCGTACCGTCAGCTCGGCTGAGACCCCGGCGCGCACATTGAACCCAGAGGTGCTGAGGTGCCCCTTCGGTTTGACGTTGGAGACCTTCAGCGCGCCGACGAACACCGCCGGCACCCCCTTCTGCTTACCCAGCGCCTGAGCGATGGAGGCAGCATCTGCATTGACCGGCAGCGTGCGAAGAGCCGAGTCGGCGGTGCTCAGCTCGAGCAACTCGACACCCGACTGGCTGGAGAGGAGCGCCTCCGCAAAGCGCTGAGTGGCAAGGGAGCTTATGCCGTCGTTGGGCTGATCGGCGACGAACGTGACCAGGGCTACGCGGCCATATGGAACCAGGTCGAGCCGGGCCGGCACCTGGGAGTACTTGGATGCACAAGCTGGCAGCAGCAGCGAGCCGCAAAGCGCGAGCGCGTATTGCAATCGGACAGGCTTAACTGCACTGCAGCTGAGCATAGCGGCCGGGTCTGTTGGGGATGTAACCCGAGGGGGCAAGACACGCGCCACTAGCCCACTTTGTGCGCTGGGATCGCCGGAGCTGAGGCTTATCGTTCAGGCCTTGAGGCAGCTAGCTTTGGGGTTTGGGAGGAGTCGGCTGGTGAAGGTTCGTGGCGTAGTGTTCCGCTACACGCTGATGCTGGAAGCGGCCGGGTTCGCGCTGATCATTGCGATCATCTGGTTGGACGAGCTACTCGACCTGCCGCGGCTGCTGTTCGGAGCGGCGCCCACGCCGGTGCGAGTGGGCGAGGGACTGCTGGAGTCGGCGCTGACTGTCCTGGTCGGAGCGATCGTCGTGGGGATCACGTACCGAGCCTTCCGGCGCATCCAATACCTCGAATCACTCATCGTTCTGTGCGCCTGGTGCCGGCGGGTACGCGCAGATGACGAGTGGCTGAGTGTGGAGGACTTCCTGGAGCGAGAGCACAATGCTCACACGACCCACGGGATCTGCAGCACTTGCGCGGCAGGCATCGAGGTCCCGCGCTAGTGCTTCACTCCGGAACCGCCGATCTTCCAGCTTCCGCGTGAGCCAGGGCGCTCCGGATCGGGCCATGCACTTCGATAGTGGCTGAACCAAGCTCCACCGGCCAGCGCAGGGTGATCGAATCGCCCTGTCTGGTTCGGTCCAAGCCGCGCTCCGACTTTGCCACCGTCTCGATGGGGAAGGTCCAGACCTCGGCGGGCGGCTCGGTTCGGATGTCCAGTGCGGCCGATAGAGAAAGCTCCACCGCAAACCGGTCTCCCTTAGCCCCAGCGGTGGGGGACCAGTCATAGCTCACCGTCAGTCCCCCCTCGGGCGAGAACTTCAGCCGCTTGGTGATCGCCTCGGCTCGGCACACAATCTCGAACCCGTCCGGCAGCGGGTTGATCTCGAAGCTGTGCCGCGCGGCTGCCCAGGACCGCACCGGCGAATAATCTCCCGATGCGTACTGGTCCAGCTCCAGACGACCGGGCAGTACCCGATCCACGAAGAGGGCACGGTCGTCGGCGTCCAGGGGAGGACGTTGTTCCAGTTGGATTCCTTCTTCGATGTCGTGGATGCTGGGTGTACCTCCCTCGTTTGCTGAAGCCTCGGCTCGCCGCTCCAATGCCGTATCGTGATATGCCTCCCGCCGCCGGGTCAGGGTATCGGCGTAGTTGACTTCGCTGCCAAACAGCGTGAGCTCCTCGAGCGCAGCACCGCGCCAGGGGCTCAGCAGGGCGGAGAACTGGTCGGAGTGGATCCAGATCTCCTCATGCCCATCACCGTCGAGATCCAGCACCTCCGCCGCCAAGGGTTCGTTTCGTCGAAGCTCCCGCTCCGCCTGCGCAAGATTGCGCCAGATGGCCTCGCGCAGGTGCGGCAGGTAGAGCCCGCCGAAGACGCCGTGCCAGTAGGCGTCGTTGCACTGTGCCCGGCCGATGGCTCGCCGCGCAGCCGGCGGATCCCCCTGCGATCGGCTCAAGAACGACAGCGCCTGCATCTTCTTGTGCATCCGGTTGGACTCGGAGTACTTGACCAGGAAATTGCGCCAGTGGGAGCCGCGGATGAGGGCGCCATCCGGACTGGCCACCCGCTCCTCGCCCAGGTCCCGCTCCAGGCGGATCAGGCGGAGAGCCGCGTCCGGCGGCAGCGACCATCCCTCCATTTCCCGGTATGATGCTGTCGGCAGATAGGCGATGCCGCCGCTCGGCA
The DNA here is from genome assembly GCA_035649975.1 of Gemmatimonadales bacterium. Taxonomy (GTDB): domain Bacteria; phylum Gemmatimonadota; class Gemmatimonadetes; order Gemmatimonadales; family GWC2-71-9; genus CAVVWJ01. Next base: position 47 of record DASRIN010000517.1, on the reverse strand, counting down.
CCTGGTCGAGCGCCTCACCGAGGGTGCTTAGCTGGACTTCTCCCTGC
>DASRIN010000516.1:0-7187 GCA_035649975.1 Gemmatimonadales bacterium | reverse complement strand
CGCAGCAGCTTGCCCCGAAACTCCCGCTCCAGTGCCTTGCGGAGATCGCCCAGGTCTACCTGAACCCCTGCCAGGGGGTCGGATCCCCGGAGAACCTGATAGGAGAGACGCATATCGGTAATCTCGATCGGAAATGCGTCGTTGGCACGGTTCCACTCGGCGCGGCTGAGGATGAGGGGAGGTTCAGGCGTCGCCTTGCGCCAACCGGTGAAGGCGCGACTCAAGGAGCGTAGCACCGCCGCGTTCAGCTGGTCTACTACCAGCATGAGGTTGATATCAGACCGCCCGGGAACGAAGTCGGCCCGGGCGGCGGAACCATAGAGCACGGCGCTGTATCCCTGGGCCAGGACCCGGTCCGCCTCCGCCAAGAACGGATCCACCACCCGCGAGATTGTTCCTCGCATCAGAATCGTCCCCCGGCACCACCGCCGCTGAAGCCACCACCTCCTCCGAAACCACCGAACCCACCACCACCGCCCCCGAACCCTCCTCCACCACCCCAGCCTCCGCCGATCCACGGGCCTCCCCAATATATCCCGCCCCGGCGACGGCGACGGCCGCCCCCAGCACGGGACACCATCATCATGAACACGATGAAGAGCAGGATGGGGAGCAGGTTGCCGATGGTGGGACTTCCCTGCTCCGAGTCCACCGGCGGCTGATACGCAGTTAGCGCAGAATCGGAGGAACCGTAGGCCCGAGCGATGCGACTCGAGAGTGCCCGCACTCCCAGGAGGAGTCCGTCGCCGTACTTTCCTTCGGCCAGATGGGGCCGCATCAGGTCCCGAATCTGCCCCGCCGCGGCATCAGTGACGATGCCCTCCAGCCCCTTGCCGACTTCGATACGGATGTGGCCCGAGTTGGGATCGCCTTCCCGGCGAGGCACCAGCAATAGGACCAGTCCAGCATTGCGCCTCGGATCGCCAATCTCGGCCCGCGCCCCCACTTTCCACCTGCGGCCGATCTCACGGGCGACATCCTCAGGACCGTAATTGCCGATGGAGGAGAAGGTGACGACGGCAATCTCGACCCCGGTGACGCCCCGCAGTCTGGAGATCATATCTTCCATGCTCCGGACTGAAGCGGGGTCGAGTACCCCGGCAAAGTCGCTCACATAGCCGGTGGGCTGCGTCGGAATCAGTGTATCGAGGCCCGGGCTCTGGGCCGCCAGCTGAGGCACCACCGCCGCACTCAGTTGAAGCACCACCAGGAGAGCGGTAGCTTTGGCTGGTGCCCCGCGCCAACCGTCTCTCGCTGCTGGCCCGTTCACTCCCATTTCACCTCACCGTTCTGGCTGGACTCACTGTCCTCGCTGCCGGCGGCTGCCAGGGTGAACGCCGGGTAGCGGTCCGTGTCTCTATTCCCAATGCCGACTCCATCGAGACACCGGCTGCGGGCGTGGGGGTCATCGCCCTGCCCTACGACCGGGACAGTATTCTCGCCAGTCTGGAGGCGCGGGCCCAGACTCCCCGGCCGTCGACTGCCGCGCTGGACAGCTTGTTTGCCCGATTTCGGGGTCCCTTTACGACCTATACCGCCATTTCCTATGCCACGTCGAAGCTTCGGGATAGTCTGGATCAACTCCGGCAAAATTTGAACGCGATCCCCGCCGGCTCTGCTGATCACCGTGAGCTTGCAACCCGGGTCCGGCAACTGGCCGACTCATTTCAGCGAGCCGAGGCTCGAGCCGAGCGCGCACGGCGGACGCTGGACCAGGCCCGCACGGAATTCGTGACTCGGAGCGAGACCCTGCGCGCTGCGGTTCGCCATTGGCAAGATAGCACCTATAAGGGATGGGATAGCATTGTCGAGGGGCTGTCGAGTGCGCGGGGACGGCCGGCATCTACCGACACGACGGACAACACCGGATGGGCCCATTTCAGCTTGCGTCCGGGACGCTGGTGGTTGTACGCCCAAGCCTGGGACACCAGCGATCCAAATTCCGAATGGTACTGGAATGTGCCAGTCGAGGATGACACCGTCCTGTTATCCAGCCGGACGGGCCGGCGCCGCCCCCGCTACTGAGAGAACAATGCGATTACGGCCAAACTTCTTCTTCAGCCTGCCGGTTACCCTGCTCCTGTTCGCCATTGCTGCCGCGCCGGCAGGCGCTCAGAATCCGACAGCGCCGCTGGAATCCCGAGCCAAGGGAGCGGCAAAGGCGCCGATTACGGTGTATGAGATGTCGGACTTTCAATGCCCCTACTGCCGGCAATTCGCCCGGGAAACGTTTCCCGAGCTGGAGCGGAACTACATTCGCCCGGGGAAGGTGCGCTGGGTCTTCATCAACTATCCCCTCACCAGTATTCACGCCCACGCATCGGCAGCCGCGGAGCTGGCGCTGTGCGCCGGCCAGCAGGACCGGTTTTGGCAAGTTCACGATCTACTTTTCGAGCATCAGGAGGCCTGGGCGCCGCTCAAGGAGGCTGGTCCATTCTTTGTGTCGCTAGCCGACTCGGCAGGACTCTCCAAGAAGACCCTGCTCGCCTGCCTCGAGTCCCCGGAGACCAGGAGCAATGTCAAGGCTGACGCCGAGGGAGCGGCCCGGGCTGGCGCTACCAGCACGCCCTCGTTCTACATCGAGGGTGGGCTGTTGGAGGGAGCACAGCCGATTGCGGTCTTCAAGCAGATTCTGGACTCGGTGTATTTGGTAAAGCAGGGGAGGACGGGAAGGTGAGCCTTTCGTTGTTCTTACTTAAGGAGAAACACGTCGTACAGGGCATGAGTCCACGCTGTAATGCCGAACCCACGCAGGACATACAGCGCGCTGAATAGCAGCCCGGCCACCGCTCGGAAGGTGAAGGACGCCAGCGCAAAAGGCTCGCCGTAAGCGCCCACGTAGTGGAAAGCCGAGAAGGTCAGGGCTCCAAGCACAACAGCACATGCATTGGCAGCGGTCCGAGACCAGCGCAAGATGCGCACGCCCACGAGGGCGAGTCCGGAGACGAGAAGTACCCGAAAGAGCAGCTCCTCGTAGATCCCGGCGCCGAGTGAGATCATGAGCTGTGCGGGGAGACTCACCCCCACAGCCTGGCCCTGGGCCAGCAGGAAGCCGGTCAGCGAGCCGGCCACGGACCCGAAGGCAAGCCCGTAGGTCACCGATTCGAGTACCATGAGCATGAACCAGCGAGGCTGGATGCCGCCGGCTCGCTGCACGTCCCGCCATACCAGCACCGCCCCACACCCAAGCAGCACCACCCCGAACACCGCCAGGCCGTAGCGGCCACCGAAGGCGACGAACATCCGTTTGAGCAGCACGTCGGCACCGTTTCTGACCCCCACCTCATCGAACCGCGACAGCAGGAATGCCAGCGCCTCGTACGTCAGTAGCAGGGGAAAGGCAAAGGTGATGCTGTACCGCGGCGCGCGCACGGCTCGCCAGTAACGCCGGAGCTCCGCGGACGAGGTAGGCCACATGGCTAAAAAAAGGGGCCGCTCACGCGGCCCCCCCAGGTTCACAGTGTCGCCTGGGTCTCAGCATGCAGCTGGTACTAACGGCCGCAGGCGACCCTTGACTCTGTAGACAATGGATCACCTCCTCGGTTGCAGGTGGAACATATACCACGCGATAATTCTAGCGTCACTCCAGTTGGGGGAGCAACCCTCCTTCCCAAGGGAATGACCTCCCGCAACATTGGGCCATGCCTTCCACCTCCTGGCTCTATCGGGCGGCGCTGGCAGCCGGGGCTAGCCTGGCCCCAGCTGCGGGCCGGCTCCACCCGCGAATCCAGCGTGGCATCCAGGCCCGCAAGGAGGCCGGAGCTCGGCTCCTGGACTGGGCCCACCGGCATCGCAATCGGGAACGCCCGCTGGTCTGGTTCCACGCCGCGTCGGTCGGGGAGGGCCTCCAGGCCCAAAGCGTGATGACCCGGTTTCGGCGGCTGCATCCCGACAGCCAGGTCGTATATACCCATTTCAGCCCCTCCGCTGAAGCGTTCGCTCAGAGGATCGCGGCTGACTCGGCCGACTATCTGCCCTACGATCTGCCGAGTAACGCTGAACGCCTACTTCAGGCGCTCGACCCCGATCTGCTGGTGTTTGCAAAGCTGGATGTCTGGCCCGAGCTCTCGACCAGAGCGGCGGCGCGAGGGACCAGAGTGGCTTTGGTGGCAGCCACCGTGAGTCCTGGCAGCGGTCGATTACGCTGGCCGGTGCACCGCCTGCTGCAGCCGGGGTACCGCGTCATCAGCGCAGCGGCCACGGTCTCGGCCGAGGACGCTCAACGGCTGGAGCGGCTCGGCGTCGTGCCCGACCGAATCCGGGTCCTGGGAGATCCACGTTTCGACAGCGTCAGGGATCGCGTGGGCGGAGTTCGTCCTGATGATCCTCTGCTGCTCCTGGGTCGCGGGGCTCCCACGATGGTGGCGGGTTCCACCTGGCCGGCGGATGAAGCGGTGGTGCTCCAGGCATTCGGGGGAGTTCGCCAGCGCCATCCAAACGCTCGTCTCATTCTGGTTCCTCACGAGCCCACTCCTGACCACTTAACCGAGGTGGAAAGCCGAGCCAGCGGCTGGGGGCTTCCTCCGCCAGTGCGACTGAGCGCGCTGGAGTCAGCCTCCGCCCTGATCCTGGTGGACCGGGTTGGGGTCCTCGCGGCGCTATACGGCGCGGGAGGCATGGCGTTCGTGGGGGGAGGCTTCGGGCGGGCCGGACTGCACTCGGTGCTGGAACCGGCGGCGTGGGGCATACCCGTCGTTTTCGGGCCCCGGTGGCGGAACAGCCGGGATGCCGGTCTGCTGCTGGAAGCGGATGCCGCCCTAGCCCTCCCGCACCTCCACACTGCGGCTGCCGCCAAGAGCCTGCAGGCTCAGTGGGAAGGCTGGATTGTGGACGCGGGAACCCGTCAGGCCCAGGGAGCCCGAGGACGCAACGTTGTGGAGCGTGGGTTGGGAGCCTCGGAGCGTAGCGCCGCCATGCTGGCGGAGCTCATTTCAGCACGACACCCTCGTAGGTCACTGCCCGAGGCACAATCAATCCAAGAGTGAGGCCGGTGATCAGGACGTCGCTCCACCGGCTCCGCACTTTGATGCGGAGATTGGCGATGCCGCGCGCGTCTGCCAGCTGGGCAGCAAGCGCTTTCCGGAGCGAGGGCTCCCTGATTTGGGCTATCCCCCACAGGGCGTAGAGGGCATGGGAATTCACCTCGAACCTGGTCCCCTGAACCGGTTGACCAGCGGCGGTTGCCATGGTGACCGGCACGCCGAGAGTGGCGGCATCGAAGGTCTGAGCGCAGCCGAAGAGGAGGGTGAGAGCGAGCAGGATCGGCAGACCGCGGAGACCGCCGGACCAACGCGGGCGTGGTCCGCTCACAGACCGGGAATCCGAAACGCGTAGTGCGCCCCGAGTCCGAAGGTACTGGGATCGCCGCCGTCGATAAACACCCGGTCGTAGGCGGCGTGCACTCCGAAGCCATTCAGCAGGTTCAGCTCCACTCCACCACCCAGCCCGAGGTTGGTTTCCGTATCTGAAATGCCGCCGCCCGAGAGCCGGACGACGTCGACCCGAGGGGCGATCCATGGTTGAATGGCGAGGGCCGGGTTGGGAATCATGAGCGCAAAGCCCAGTCCGATCGGGAAGCGCAACTCGTCCTCATCCCCGGGGAGCAGCCCCACATCGGGTTTGGAGTAGCCGATCCCGGCCTGCAGCGTGACCGAGAGAGGAGTCAGTGGGGCGCCGAAAACCTTGTAATTGAGCGTAGCGCCGACCGAGACGTCGTTCTCGCCGGAACCATCGGGGTCGAAGGTGGAGAGTATTGCGGTGGCGCCGAAGGCTCCGAAGCCGGCCCGGCCGCTGACGGCGTAGGCCGTCCCCTTGCCTGCCTCCTCATCGGGAAACCCGACATCGCCGTAAATGCCAATCCCGCTGGGTATGCCGTTGTTGTACACCGGAATTCCCCGCACCTGGGCCTCAGCCCGGCGGACGCCGGCAACAAGAGCCAGGATCAAAAGCGTGAGCGGGATTGCCGGTTGCGCGCGTAGGGTCAACACTCGTCTCTCCTGAGTAGCTCCACTGGCCGAGCCGGCTGCGGCGCGCCGCAAGGTACTCGCGGCCTTCGAACGAAGTCAACCAAAGCTGCGGCTCGAAACAAAACGCCCGCCCGCTTGCGCGGACGGGCGTGCCCACCACGAAGGGGGCGATCTTTACCGGACGTACGTCAAGGCGATGCCAACCCCCTCCAGATCGCCCAGGCCACCGCTCACCCGGGCGGACCAGTCCTGACCCAGCCGCATGTCGACGCCCAGACCCAGCGCAAAGCCCACATCACTGCCGCCCTGAGCGCCTATCACGGGGATCAGTGTCGGATGCGCATACGGAGTGAACGTGGTTTTCGACCCCTCGAGCTCGAACCGCCGGCCAACCGATAGACCCACCGGCAAGTAGATGAGGTCATCGCCATCGCCGATGTTGAGCCCGGCTCCAACAGTCAGCGCGCCATCCAGCGGGAAACTCTCGCTATAGTTGATCACCCGAGTACGGAAGTCGCCGCCAAGGAGGAGGCGAGTATCACCCTCATCCGGATCGGCGAAACCTGCGCGGAGGCCAAAATCGTTGGAGCCCCGGCCGTAGCTGTAAAACCCCTCCAAAGCGAAGCCGACTCCCTCGCCGGGGTCCGAGAACGCGGCGCCAAACTCATGGCTGGTGAACGCGCGATATGGCGCCTTGAACATCGGCGTTCCGGTCTCTTGCGCCGCCGACTCCGTCGCGGACCAAGCGAGGACGGTTGCCACCAAGAGCCCACCAAAGAGACTACGACGCATTGGATTCTCCTTCAACGTGTTCGGTCATTACACGCACCCGGTTGTCGACTACCTGCAGAAATCCGCCACGTATGGAGAAGCGACTGACCGCGTCTGCCCGGCGAACCGTCAGAGTGCCCTCGCCCAGCAGTGTCATGAAAGGTGCGTGGTTCGGCAGGATGCCGACCTGGCCGTCAAAAGCAGGCGCGACCACCGCATCTGCTTCACCGTCGAACATAGAGGACTCAGGAGAGATCACCGTGACCTGCATCACCCGCTCGCCAGCTGCTTGGCACGCGCAATCACATCGTCGATTCCGCCCTGCATATAGAACGCTTGCTCCGGCAGATTGTCGAATTCACCCGCCACCACTCTCTCGAAGCTGGAGATGGTATCGTCCAGCTTGACGTACTTGCCGGGGAACCCGGTAAACTGCTCTGCCACGAAGAA
>DASRIN010000515.1:0-2225 GCA_035649975.1 Gemmatimonadales bacterium | reverse complement strand
ATCCTCAGCCGTGGTGGAGCTGAAGGTGAACGTGGCTACCCCGTTTGCATCCGTCGAGGCCGATTGCGGAGCGATGGTGTTCCCGCTCCCGCTGGCGGACGGAGTCACCGGGACGCCCTCCAGCAGCCCGCCGCTTGAGTTCCGCACTGTGACCGTGATGGTACTGCTCTCTCCCGTCAGTATGATCTTGGGATCGGCCAGCATGGTGGACCGCGTGGCACTGGGCCGGGTCGCCGAGCACTCGATGGAGAAGGCGACGTCTGCTGTCTGACCTGCGGCTATTGATACAGTCTGGGAAGCGCCGCTGGTGACACTGCAGTTGTCCGCAATGCCGGAGAGCACCACGGTATGAGCTCCAACCGAGACCTGGTTGACCCTCACCTGGCCATTCGCCGCTATCGACTGGGCCGCTCCTCCATCGATAGCGAACTGGTAGCCGTCCGCGTCGAGGTCTGAGCCCGTGGTGGAAGTAGAGATCCGAATTGCACCCACGGTCGGGGGAAGAGCGGTACAGGTCACGGTGAAGCTGACCTCGCTCGCCGCTCCCGATGAAACATTGGTCGTCGCCGAGCCTGCTCCCGACGCGGTGCAGTTGGAGGCCAGCCCACTCAGTGCGACGGTATGACTGCCGACGACCACGCCAGGGAAGGTGGCGGAACCGGTGGTCGGAACGGGAATCCCTGGACCGACACCATCCAGCGTGGCGACATATCCATCGGGGTCCGGGTCAGGGCCGCTGGTACTCACCACCACCTGGATGCTGCCGGTACCGGGCGGCAACGACGAGCAGAGTACGGTAAATGCGACCGAGGCCGTGGCGCCGGACGGGATCGGCACCGTTCGAGGATTGTCACCTTCGACTAGGCAGTTAGTCGCCACGCCACCGAGACCAACGGTGTGACTGCCCGGCGCCAACCCGGAGACCGTGACCGAATTGCTCCCGATCAGCGTTCCGCGGTCCAGGCCGTCGACTTGGACGACATAGCCGTCGGGGTCGACCCCAGGGCCCGAGGTGGACCCGGTGACCGTCAAGCCGCCGAGCGGCTCGTCTGGACCGGTCGTGTCGCTGTCGCCACCGCCGCAACCCACCAGCGAGCTGATCAGTGCAAGGAGAAAGGCAATCGGAAAGCGGAAGCGCGTCGGCTCGGGCCGGATCATATGCGGCTCAGCGATTCGGGATGGTCTCTGGGAGTGAGCACGGAGCTCAGAGAATAGAATAACTAATCGGCGGGAGCGGGTTGCGGTAGCGCAGAATCTGGAGCTCGCGAGCTCGGCAACTCGATATGCACGGTGAGACCCCGGTCGGTGTTCGCAGTCGCCCAGACGTGGCCGCCGTGGGCCTCGATAATGGAACGGCTTATGGCGAGCCCCATTCCCAATCCCTGCGGCTTGGTGGTGACGAAGTGCCCAAAGATGTGCCCCAGGTTAGCCTCGTTGACCCCCACGCCCGTGTCCGTGACTTCGACGAGCACGCTGCCGGGCTGGTGTAGGCGGGTCCGGATCGTAATCACCCGTGGGTCACTGTTGCTGGCGCCAATGGCTTCACAGGCATTCATCAGAACGTTGAGCATCACCTGCTCCAGCTGCACGGGGTCGCCAAAGACCGCAGGCACGCCTTCCCCGAATTCCCGCCGGATCTCGATGCGACCGATGATCATGGCAGCATGGAGCAGGCGTACGGCATCCTCGATCAGCGCTTGCAGGTCCGCCGGACCATGCTCCACGCGCTCCCTGCGAAACAGCGCGCGCAGGCGGTCGATGACGTGAGAGGTGTGGCGGGCATCCGCTGTGATATCGGCCAGCGCTTCTGCGACATTCCCCGCGTCCGCAGACCGTGCCCCCGCCATCAGGGAACTCGCGACCCGCGCGTTGAGCAGGATCGCAGAAACCGGCTGGCTGATCTCGTGGACCAACGAGGTCGTCATCTCGCCCAGGGAAGTGACCCGCAGAACGTGCGCCAGATCGTCCCGCTGCCGCCGGGCCTCTGCCTCGGCCCGCCGCTGCCGCGCGCGCGCGAGAAGCAGCCCGCCGATGAGCGCCCCCTGGGTCAGCAACACGGCGATCACCGCGATGATGTAGTGCCGGTAGCGCGCCCACACCGAGGGATCCTGATCCCGAATTTCGCTGCCCGGGGGGAGCAGCTCCTGGCCCAGATTCCAGCGTTTGAGCTGCCGGGCATCGAACAGATTGACCTGTGCGCCTAGCTCGCGGATGGGAAGGCCGGC
>DASRIN010000514.1:0-9928 GCA_035649975.1 Gemmatimonadales bacterium | reverse complement strand
CGACCGTGGGGAACCAAGGCGACGGCCGGACCCGGGCCGCTGGGCTGGCACTCTTCGTGGGAGCAATCGCGCTGTATCCACTGATCGCGCCGCTGGTGGGACGGGGCTGGGGACAAGCAGAGGTGTTTGGCATAGAGCCGGACCCGACGGCGATTGGGACGCTGGGAATGGTCCTTCTGGTTCCCAGTCGGAGATCCGGCAGGTTGATGGTCATTCCCGTGATATGGTGCCTGATCAGCGGACTCACGCTCTGGGCGATGGAGTCATCGGAGGCCTGGCTTCCGCCGTCTGCTGCGCTCCTCAGCCTGTTATTCAGTCGGTGGAAGAAGACTGATTCGGCTGCTACATCGGAAGGCAGGACCTTGAATTGGCACGCAAGCAACTGACTCTATTCGGAGCCACCCGGGCGCTGCCGGAGGGCTTTAGATACCAGCCGGAGATCCTCCGGCCGGAGGAGGAGCAGTCGATTCTCGAAAGGGTCAGGTCCCTTCCCTTCAAGGAGTTCGAGTTCCAGGGATTCGTCGGTAAGAGACGGACCGTTTCCTTCGGCTGGCACTACGACTTCAACGACCGGTCACTCCAGAAAGCCGAGGATATACCTGACTTCCTCCTGTCGCTTCGGGAAGTGGCCGCAGAATTCGCCGAGCTGCCGGCGACGGCGCTGCAGCAGGTGCTGGTGATAGAGTATGACGCCGGTGCTGCAATAGGATGGCACCGGGACAAGAAGGTCTTCGGTGACGTGCTCGGCGTCTCTCTGCTCTCCCCCTGCCGCTTTCGCTTCCGGCGGAAGTCCGGCTCCAGCTGGGAGCGAGCCGCCATCACCGCCGAGCCCCGTTCGGTTTACCTGCTGCGAGGGCCCTCGAGAACCGAGTGGGAGCACAGCATTCCGGCCGTCGAGACCCTACGCTACTCGATAACCTACCGCAGTCTACTCGAGTCCCCTTCGCTACCGTGATCGTCCATCTCATCGACGGCACCTACGAGCTGTTCCGGCACTTCTACGGCCAGCGCCGCTTCAACAAGGGCGTGGATGCACCGTACGGCGCCGTGGCTGGAGTGCTCGGGACAGTGCTGCAGCTGATCGAATCGGGCGCCACTCATCTCGGTGTTGCCACCGATCATGTCATCGAGTCCTTTCGCAATGAGCTGTGGCCCGGTTACAAGACGTCGGCGGGAATGGAGCGCGCGCTGCTGGCTCAGTTCCACCCGTTGGAGGAAGCACTCGCGGCGATGGGAGTTGCGGTGTGGCCCATGGTCGAGCTGGAGGCGGACGATGCGCTCGCCTCAGCCGCCTGGATCGCGGCCGGCGAAGAGTCGGTGGAGAAGGTCTGTATCTGGACCCCCGACAAGGACCTGGCGCAGTGCGTTCAGGGTGAGCGGGTGGTGCAGATCGAGCAGCGGACCAAGCGGATCCGGGATGCGGCCGGAGTTCGTGAAAAGTTCGGGGTGGACCCCACCTTGATTCCTGATTTCCTTGCGCTGGTTGGCGACGCAGCGGACGGCTATCCCGGTATTGCCGGCATCGGGACCTCGACTGCCGCTCGGCTCCTCAATCAGTATGGCCCGCTCGAGGGCTTTCCCCCGGGCGTGCTGGGGAGCAATCGCGAGCTGGCCCTGCTGTTCAAGGTCCTGGCTACCCTTAGGACCGATGCCCCGCTCTTCGACACGGTCGAGGAGCTGCGGTGGCAGGGCCCTGGCCCCGGTTTCGGCGAGTGGGGGGACCGGCTGGGAAGCCGCTTGATGCAGCGCGTCGATTCCGCGGCGGCTCGTTCGACGTGTTAGTGAAGGGCCAGAAGCCCAGTGCGAGTCGAACCAATAACTCTATAGGAGTCACTAACATGCGGTTCATGGTGATCGTGAAGGCCGACAAGAGCAGCGAGGCGGGGGTCCTCCCCAGCACTCAGCTGCTGGCCGACATGGGGAAGTACAACGAAGAGCTGGTGAAGGCGGGTGTAATGCTGGCCGGTGAGGGGCTTCAGCCGAGCTCCAAGGGTGCCCGGGTCAGGTTTTCCGGGCAGAAGCGGAGCGTGATCGACGGCCCATTTGCGGAGACCAAGGAGCTGGTCGCGGGCTTCTGGCTCTGGCAGGTGCGGTCCAGAGATGAGGCCATCGAATGGCTGAAGCGGGCTCCCTTCCAGGAGGGCGAGGTCGAGATTCGCCAGGTGTTCGAGGAGGAAGATTTCGGCGAGCAATTCACCCCGGAGCTGCGGGAACAGGAACAGCGGCTGCGGGAGCAGATCGCTGCCCAGCAACAGCCAGCAGGCAAGAAGTAGTTCAGGCGCAACAGACAGCTCCCTCCACCGAACCTCGAAGTATGTAGCCCGCGTCGAATCCCGGCGCGGGCTATTTTTGCACCATCATGACCTACCTCCTCGCCCTGGGATCCGCCCTGCTCTACGGGGCCGCGGACTTCACCGGCGGTCTTGCAACCAAGCGCGCCGGCACCATCCCGGTAGTGTTCCTCTCTCAAGCCAGCGGGCTGGCTCTCCTCGCTCTGCTGCTTCCGGTGCTGCCGGATGCCCAGCCGACTCGCCCCGACCTGATGTGGGGTGCTGTCGCCGGGCTCACCGGCGGCATCGGCGTGGCGCTGCTGTACCGGGCTCTGGCCATCGGGACGATGGCTGTCGTAGCACCGACAACGGCGGTCTGCGCGGTCACCATTCCGGTCGCAGTCGCGATTGTCCTGGGCGAGCGGCCGGTGCCACTCGCCGGAGCGGGTATTGTCCTCGGGATCGTGTCGATCGTCTTAGTAAGCCAGCATACTCCGGCCTCTGCCGAGCGGCAGCAGCGAGGGCAGCGGAAGACGTTGCCTCCGGGAGTGGGGACGGCCCTGGTCTCCGGTGTCGCGATCGGGTTCTTCTTCCTGGCCCTGGCTCGGACCCGGTCCGAGGCAGGGATGTGGCCGCTCCTGGTATCGCGATCCCTCACCGTTACGCTGTTCGGGCTGATCTCGATCGTCGGGCGGCGGTCGGTCCGCATGCCCGGCACGGTGGCGATCCTTGCCATTCTCTGCGGGGCTGTAGACATGGTGGCCAACGCGCTGTATCTCCTGGCCGCACGGGAGGGGCCGCTCAGCATCGTGGTCACCCTGTCTTCGCTCTATCCCGCGAGCACCGTGTTGCTGGCCCGGATCGTTCTGCGGGAGCGGCTCAATTTCTGGCAGGTCTCCGGAGTAGCCTGCGCGCTGGCAGCGGTGGTCTTGATAGTCCGGGGAGGATCACCGTGACCACCACCGACACCCAGCGCGCCATCGATGCCGTGTGGCGAATCGAGTCCGCCCGGCTCATCGCTGGGCTGACCCGCATGGTCGGTGATGTCGGGCTGGCGGAGGACCTCGCCCAGGACGCTCTGGTAGCAGCGTTGGAGCGGTGGCCCGAGTCCGGCATTCCCGACAAACCCGGAGCCTGGCTCATGGCGACGGCGAAGCATCGGGCCATCGACCAGCTGCGCCGGCGGAAGATGCTGGATCGTAAGCATGTCGAGGTGGGCTACGAGCTGGAGCAGCGGCAGGAGCTGGGAACCGCTGACCTCGACGCCGCACTGGATGATCCAGTGGGCGACGACCTGCTCCGCCTGGTGTTCATCTCCTGCCATCCGGTTCTGACCCGGGAGGCGCGCGCAGCCCTCACGCTGCGACTGCTGGGCGGCCTGACTACCGATGAAATTGGCCGGGCGTTTCTGGCGCCGGAGCCGACTATCGCCCAGCGGATCGTGCGGGCCAAGCGAACGCTGGCGGACGCCAAGGTGCCGTTCGAGGTCCCCCGCGGAGAGGAGCTCACCGCCCGGCTCTCGTCGGTGCTGGAAGTTGTGTACCTGATTTTCAACGAGGGCTATTCGGCAACGGCCGGGGATGACTGGATCCGGCCTCAGCTCTGCGAAGAGGCGCTGCGCTTGGGACGAATTCTGGTCGGACTGGTTCCCGATCAGGCCGAGGTCCATGGCCTGGTCGCCCTGATGGAAATCCAGGCGTCAAGGCTCCGGGCTCGGATCGGGCCGTCGGGGGAGCCGGTGCTGTTACTGGATCAGGATCGGAGCCGGTGGGACCGGATGCTCATCCGCAGAGGTCTGGATGCGCTCGAGCGAGCCGAGTCCCTGGGAAATGCTGGTCCCTACACGCTGCAGGCGAAGATCGCGGCCTGTCACGGGCGCGCCCGGACCGCAGAGGAGACCGATTGGGTTCAGGTGGCGGCGCTCTATCAGCTGCTGCTTCAGCTCACACCCACCCCCGTAGTGGAACTGAATCGGGCGGTGGCGGTAGGGATGGCGTTTGGCCCGGCGGCGGGACTCGAGATCGCGGACGCCCTTCAGGCAGAGCCGGCACTCAAGTCTTACCATCTACTGCCGGCGGTTCGGGGCGATCTCCTGCTGAAGCTTAGCCGCTACGACGAAGCCCAGGCGGAGTTCGAACGGGCGGCATCCCTCACCCGGAATGCGCCGGAGCGGGAACTGCTACTCCGGCGCGCGGCCGAGTGCGCCGGGCAGGCTACGGGCCGGTCGAGAAGTTGAGCGACTGCTCGAAGAGATGGATGGCGACGAAACGCCAGCGCTCCTCGAAGTGAATCATCCGAAATTCATCGCCACCCGCCAGCGCCGCTCCGCAGCGGGGCACGAACACCTCAGCCCAGTCTTCGGCCAGCGCCATGGCCGCCTGATCGACCTGAGGTCCGTTCCGGTTGGCGCAGACCGGCGGGTCGGGGCTCAGCGACAGCTTTGCCGCCGGCGGGGAACGATGCGCCACTATCTTGGCAGCCAGAATGTCGGCGGTCAGAGCTTCCCAGTCGCCATGGGCCAGATTGAAGTAAAAGGCCCGGAGCGTCTGCCGGATCTGGGCCTGCGACGAGTCACCCGTGGCCCAATGCTGGGCTGCAATCGACCTCGACGCCAGCATCGTCAACCCGACAGTCAGAAGTACGACTCGAATATCCCGCATCAATCCACCCTCACTCCCCGTCATGAAAGATGATCCCCAGGGTGTGCCGCTGCCCCGAGCGAATGCGGCTGACACCGTGCCGAAGGTTGACCCGGTACGCACCGCGGCTGCCCTGGACCGGCCGCTGACGCACAGTGAACACCACGGCGTCTCCGCGTCTCAGCGGCACCACCTCGGCCCAGGACTGCATCCGGGGGCGCTGCTCGGTCATCACGAACTCACCGCCGGTAAAGTCCTGCCCCGGCGCCGACAGGAGAATCGCTACCTGGAGAGGAAATACGTGCTCGCCGTACACGTCCTGGTGGAGACAGTTGTAGTCGCCCGGACCATACTGCAGGAGCAGCGGCGTCGGCTTCCGCTGTCCCGCCGAGTGGCATCGCGCGATGAATTCGGCGTGGCTGGGAGGGTAGCGCACGTCGACCCCCATCGCCTCGTTCCAGCGATTGGCCAATGGAACCAGTCTGGGGTACAGCGTGGTGCGTAGACCGGCGACGAGGTCCGGTAGGGGATAGGCAAAGTACTGGTACTCTCCTTTGCCGAAGCCGTGCCGGGCCATCACCACCCGGGAGCGAAAATTGACCGGCTCGGAATAGAGCATAGCTAACCGGCGACACTCCTCGGCCGAGATCAGACTTTCCAGTACCGCATTTCCCCCGGCATCGAGATCCTGGGTGACGAGGCTCCAGTCGTACCTGGCAGTACGGTCGGTGATCTCATCCGAACTCGGAGCAGCTGTCACGGTGGCCGGGGCGCTCATGCGGTGGCCTCACGCTGGAGTAGAACCCGCTTGCGGCCGACGCCCCAGCGATAGCCCGACAGCCTGCCATCGCTTCGCACCACCCGATGGCAAGGGATGGCCACCGCAATTGGATTGGCGGCGCAGGCCTGGGCCACCGCCCGGACCGCTCGGGGCGCTCCGATACGGGTAGCGATCTCGCCATAGGTGGCGGTCGATCCAGGCGGGATCTCGCGGAGGGCCTGCCATACCCGCTGCTGAAAGACGGTTCCGCGCACATCCAGCAGCAGCTCGGGCCCCTTGCCGGGCGACTCCATCATCTCGACCACCTGGGGCACCAGGTCAGCGAAGGCCCCGTCCGCTCGAACCAGAGCAGCGTCGGGATAGCGTTCGGCCAACTCCCGAGCCAGGCTGTCGGCGTCGTCGCCCAGGAGAATGGCGCAAACGCCGCCCTGACTCCGGGCGATAAGCAGGGATCCCAGGGAACACTCTCCAATGGTGAACAGCAGATCACTCATGAATTCCTCATCGCTGGCGTCAAACTGCAGTGTAATTGTCACGCCTCATTCTACGGGGATGGACCGAACGGGGCACTCCGATTCTTGCGCTCAAAGTTGGGCGGGCCCCCGCCCTATCCTTTGGTGCAATTGTCTTGCTCCTGAGGCCTGCCATTTTGGGCCTTGGAGCTCGCCCCTTGAGCCCTCGATCCCTCAATAGTCGAATCCCAAACCTGGTGGGTCCGTTGTGACGCACTCATCGGCAGTCGGTTCGAGCATGCCGCGTTATGGTATTGTCCTACTGGGACTCACCGGGTTGGTTGCCTTGGGTACGGCCTGCCATCCCGACGAGCCGACCAGCGTCGCAGAATTGGACGTCGTCGCCACGGCTCACGACGACACGGTGAACTTCGCCAGCATCGGCACCTACGTCATGCCGGACTCGGTGGTGGAGATCGTCCCTCCGGAGAGCGTGGCGACCGCCCTGCCCTTCAACCACGCATACGATCAGCTGATTCTGGATGGCGTAGCGACGAAGTTGGCCGAGCTGGGCTACACCCGGCTGCCGTCATTCGCGGGTGCTCCGCCCGACGTGGTGGTGCTGATCAAGGGAGTCGCGGTCCAGAACACCGATGTCTACGTGAGCTACCCCTGGTGGGGCTACTGGGGCTGGTACGGCTGGCCCTGCTGCTACGGCCCGGGCTGGGGTGCCGGCTATCCGGTCGTTTCCGTTTCACAGTACGACGTCGGCACCATCGCGATCGACATGTGGGATCTGCGGCGCGCCGACCCGGTTGCCATGCAGATCCCTGCCATCTGGACCGCGGCGTTGCGCGGGCTGCTGGAGGGCTCGGCCGTTGATGCGCCGTTCCGCATCGACCAGGCCATCGACCGAGCCTTTGCCCAGTCACCTTACCTCGCCCACTAGTAGCGGAGCGCAGATCATGAAGGCAGTTCGGCGGATCCTGGAGTCGGTCCTTCTGCTGGCCCCGCTCGCTGCCAGCCCAGCGCAGGGTCAGACCTGGTATTCCCTGACGTATCAGCCGTCTCTGCCTCTGGGGAATACTCAGGACTTCACCGACAACTTCGGCTGGCGAGGCGTGGGTTTCGATTTCAAGAAGCCGGTCAAGGAGAATCTGACACTGGGCCTCAGCTTCGGGTGGCATGTCTTCGACCAGCAGACCGACGAGGTTATTTCCGCCTTCGGGGCGGATATCAGCGGGGATCAGTTTCGCTACGTGAACTCATGGCCGGTCCTGGCCAACATCTCGTATTTCTTCGGCACCCAGGGCCGCCCCCGGCCCTTTGTGGCTGCCAACGTCGGCACCTACATCATGGAGCACCGGCTCGATATTGGTCTCTACTCCATTCACGAGACCAATTGGCATTTCGGGTTCGCGCCCGAGCTCGGATTCGCCTTCCCCATTCGCCCCGACCTGGCCGCGGTGCTGAATGGGCGCTACAACTACGCCCTTTCGGCCGGCAGTGTTGACGACCAGTCGTATGTCACCTTCGGACTGGGAGTCGCCTGGAGCCGGGGCTTCTAACCCCTAGCCCGCCGGCGGCGCGCCGACTCCGCCCGCATCCGCTGCATCGCGTCCGTCTCCTGGCCCGAATAGCGCTCCTCTCGCCAGGGGTCGGCCCGCAGGTGATATCCGTTGACCTCCCAGAATCCGGGCGCGTTGTGGTCCAGGAATTCGAATCCCCGGACCCACTTGGCGCTCTTCCAGAAGTAGAGCCGGGGAACTACCAGCCGGCAGGGCCCGCCATGCTCCACCGGGAGATCCTCACCATCGTGGCGGTAGGCTAGAAGCACATCGTCGCCCTGCAGATCCGAGAGCAACAGATTCGTGGTGTAGCCGGGGTCGGCGTGGACCGTCACCGCGACGGCACCCGGCAGAACCGCCACCCGCCGGAGAATCTCCGACACGGCGACTCCTTCCCACCGATTGTCGTACCGGCTCCACCGGGTGACGCAGTGCACGTCGGAGGTAATCGAGACCCGGGGCAGCCGAAGGAACTCGGACCAGCTCCAGGTTACCGGCTCCTGCACCAGGCCGAAGCAGCGGAAGCTCCAGCTCGCAAAGTCGAGCTTCGGAGTCTCCCCGTAGGTGAGGACCGGCCACTTCCGGGTCAGCACCTGCCCCGGCGGAATCCGTTCGGTCGGTCTGGCTTGGGTCACCGGTTCCTCGAGTTGATGGACCAGTTGCTCCAATCTCAGGCAGACCACACCACAAAAGAAGGGCCGCCGCGCGCTGGCAGCGACCCTCCGCTCGACAATGAGTCTGGGTCAGGCTCCGCTCAGGGGGTGAGCCAGTAGGAGACCTTTACGAGGAAAGTATTGTTGGCCCGCTGGCTGAACAGGTCGCGGAGGTCGCCCCGAAAAGATTCGGTGCCTTCCACGTCCGACTCCGCTTCACGCCCCTGACTCCACACCAGGAACAGCGTGGAACCGGGACGGTACTCCCACCGGAACACCACGTTGGAGCGGAACTCCTGAAAGTTGAAGCCGCCGGGGTTATCGGCGACAGCCGGGTCGCCGTAGGGACGGTAGCGCGCCGTATAGTCGCTCGCCCGGGCGTCGGCGATCTCCCGCACGTTGCTGTAGGTGCCCTTGGAGATGAAGGGCGAAGCATAGACCTGGAGCGAGGTCGTGGGGGTGAAGGTGTACCCCAGGCGCCAGGTCAGGGTCACAGTTTTCTGTTCCAGATGGGCGAAGGTATAGTGTTGGCCTCCGCTCGGATCGGTGAAGGTATCGAAGTACTGCTGGTCGTTGCGGTTCCGATTGAACGTCGCGCTGAGCGAGGTGGTGAATCGGGTGGACACCTTGAGCTCGAGCTCGGGCTCCACCTCGATCTCCTCGGAGCGGCCCCCATCGCCCCGGAAGTAGTTCGCCGAAAGAGTGGGCATCAGCTTATGGCGGTTGTCTCCTTCGATCACGATCCAGGGCGACACATAGGCATCCTGTCGCACGGCCGGGCCGCCCCGGGCACAGCGATCACAATACGTGGTGCCGAGCTGACCGAGGGTGCCCCCCAGGTGCAGCCACCACCGATTGGTGAACTGCACGTGCACGTTGCTGTTGAAGGCGCGTTCCGTGGGGAGTCCGGCAAAGCTCCAGTGCTCCCAGTTGTTGAAGTTCCAGCGGAGCTGCTGGTAGATCTGGTTGGGCTCATACCAGGAAAGGGTGGCCCACGTGGTCCACGTCTGCTGATCGGCCTGGCGCAAGAACCCGATGTCGTTGATCTCGAACCCAGGAGTCCGCCGCTGGTAGGCGGTCTCGAACCGAAATCGTTTGCCACCCACTTTGGCGAATCGGAGCTCCTGGTTGGTGCCGGCCAGAGAAGTCCTGGTGGAATCGAACGCCAGGTCGTCGTCCGGCCGCTGGTAGAGGTGAACCGGGTCTTTCTGGGTCAGGGCGATTGCGGCCGGGTCACCGGCGACCCGGCTCAAATCGAACGATCCCGAGACCTCGTACCGGCCATTGAAGCGCCAGCGGGCGTCCACCCCTCCGGTGTAGGCGCTGCGGTGCAGGTAGCCTGCGCTGGCAGCGTCGAGCGACCGGTTCACGCCAGTCAGGATGAAGCCCACGCTCCCCTCGCCCCGACGGAAGTCCTGGTTACCTCGAATCACCCCGTAGTTGGTGGTGGGCTCGAGCGTGGTGCCGCCCGGAGCGGTAACCCGATCGGTAACCGCGTCGAGAACGCCGAGTGAGAAGCCGCCGGGCAAACGTCCGTTCACCTTTCCCGCGGCGAGAATCCTGGT
>DASRIN010000513.1:0-4125 GCA_035649975.1 Gemmatimonadales bacterium | reverse complement strand
TGCCAGAACCGGCCCCCCAGCTTTCTGTCGTCGTCATGGCGTACAATGAAGCCGCTTCCTTAAAGATGGTCGCTGACGAGATCACGGCTGCGATCCGGCGGCTCGGGGTTCCCTACGAGTTGCTGATCATTGATGACGGCAGCACCGACGAGACTGGCGAGATTGCCGACCACTTAGCCCAACAGAGTGGGCTGGTGCGCGTCGTTCACCATGCACCCAATGGTGGCCTCGGCGCGGTCTATCGCACCGGCTTTGCCGAGGCACGGGGACTTTATCTCACCTTTCTTCCCGCGGATGGCCAATTTCCGGCGTCCACCATCGAGCAGTTGTTAGCAGTCATGCCCCACCAGGATATGGTATTGGGGTACATCCCGAGGCGGCCGGGGATGGTTCTCTCCCGAATGCTGTCGCTACTCGAGCGCCTCCTCTATCGAGCCCTGTTCGGCTCGCTGCCCGCCTTCCAGGGCGTGCTGATGTTCCGCCGAGTCTTACTCGAAGAAATCGAATTGGAGTCTCGGGGGAGAGGCTGGGCTGTCTTGATGGAGCTCATCATTCGCACCTCCCGTGGCGGCTACCGGGTAACCAGCATTCCGACGGGGATCCGGCCGCGGTTCGCTGGCCACTCGAAAGTCAACAACTTCCGGACGATATGGGCCAACTTGACTCAGGTGCTGGAGCTTCGGCGGTGCCTGTAACCCCCACGGCAGCTAGGGCGTTCGAGAGTATCTAGCCGGTTGGAAGATCGGCAGGTAAGTTCAGGACAATGCAGTAGTTTTCACCTACGGTGTGCTGTCCCTCCCGAGGCCCCCCATAGACCAGCTGTAGCACTGGTGCAACACTGGCGTGCAGGCGGGGGAGTGGGGGGCGATTGGCACAATCCGGTGGTGATAGGGTACAACAAGTTGGAGCGGCCGTCGGGCACCTTCCGAAAGACCCTCGAGGGTATGGAAGATGCCCTGGGTGGTCACACGAAATTTGGCTTTGTTGTCAAGGGCGGTATCCACCCCTCAACTAGAACGGGACCATGCGCATCCTCGTGACCGGCGGTGCCGGCTTTATCGGCTCTCACCTCTGCGAGCGGCTGCTCAAGGACGGCCACCACGTAATTGGCCTGGATAACTTCTTCACCGGACGCAGGGAAAATATCGAGCACCTGCTCGATTACCGGCGGTTCGAAGTGCTGCGGCACGACGTCACCGAGCCTCTCTTCCTGGAGGTGGATCAGATCTATAACCTGGCCTGCCCCGCCGCGCCCATCCACTACCAGTACAACCCGGTCAAGACCGTCAAATCCAATGTCCTCGGCACCATCAACATGCTGGTGCTGGCCAAGCGCCTCCGAGCCCGGATCCTTCAGGCCTCGACCTCCGAGGTCTATGGTGACCCGACCGTGCACCCTCAGATGGAGAGCTACTGGGGCAACGTCAACCCGATCGGCCCCCGCTCCTGCTACGATGAGGGCAAACGTATCGCCGAAACGCTGATGATGGACTACCACCGTCAGGACAAGGTGGACATTCGCATCGCCCGGATCTTCAATACCTATGGGCCCCGGATGGCCGAGAACGATGGCCGGGTTGTTTCCAACTTCATTGTGCAGGCGATACGCGGGCAGGAGTTGACGGTGTATGGATCGGGTGGACAAACTCGATCCTTCTGCTACGTGGACGAGCTGGTCGATGGGCTGATCCGCCTCATGGCCGCTTCGGAGAGACACGAGCCGGTGAATCTGGGCAACCCGGTCGAGTTCACTATTCGCCAGCTGGCCGATGAGGTCTTTCGCATTGTCGGCGGCGAACTCAAGATCACTTACCGACCGCTTCCAGAGGACGATCCCACCCAGCGGAAACCGGACATCACCCGGGCCCGCGAGTGGCTGGGTTGGGAACCGAAGATCGGTCTAGCCGAGGGCCTGGCGCACACCGTTGAATATTTCCGCCAGCGTGCCGCGCGGGACCCGAGGGAGAGCCCGCTCTTCAAGGAGCTTGGCGGCAGGCGGGCACTGGTCGGCGACTGAGGGCTTGCCCGCCCCCTTTCAGGTAGGCTCCAGCCCCTCCAATCCTACTATATTCCCCCCCTGTTCCGGCCCGGGGCAGCTCGCCCGCGCCATCCACCTGTCACGCAATCCGCCTCTGCCCGCTCGCAATGTCGATCAAATCTGACCGCTGGATCCGCCGCATGGCCCGTGAGTACGGGATGATCGAGCCCTTTGTCGACGGACAGGTACGTGAAGGCGCCATCTCCTACGGCGTCTCCTCCTACGGCTACGACATGCGGGTGGCACCGGAATTCAGGATCTTCACCAATGTCCTGTCAGCGGTGGTCGACCCCAAGCACTTCGACGACCGGAGCTTTGTCAAGTTCGATGGGGACGTGTGCATCGTGCCGCCCAACAGCTTTGCCCTGGCACGGTCGGTCGAGTACTTCCGGATTCCCCGCAACGTGCTGACCATCTGTCTGGGGAAGTCTACCTACGCCCGGTGTGGCATCATTACTAACGTGACCCCCTTCGAGCCCGAGTGGGAGGGATATGTCACGCTGGAGATCAGCAATACAACGCCGCTGCCGGCGAAGATCTACGCCAACGAGGGAATCTGTCAGGTGCTGTTTTTCGAGGCCGACGCTGACGATCTCTGCGAGACCAGCTATAAAGACAAGAAGGGAAAGTACCAGAAGCAGACCGGGGTGACGCTGCCGAAGCTTTAAAGGTGAAAGACTCTATGCGCTACGCCGTTCTCACGGCCCTGGTTCTCGCTTTCGCCCATCCTCTGCTCGGCCCCCTCAGCGCCCAAGAGCCCACCGGTCCGGCGCCGGTCCAGGGCGCCCGTCCGCTCACGTTGCCGACCTTACGTCCTCCGGTGGCCGACACCGGCATCTTCAGCCCACTTCCCTGGCCGCCAGGAAATGAGATCCGCCGAGCGGACGGGTCTCCCGGGGCCCGCTATTGGCAGCAACGGGTCGATTACCGCATTCGCGCCTCGCTGGACACCAGCACCAAACGGATTACCGGAAACGAATCGATCGTCTACACCAACAATTCACCCGATAGCCTCCGCTTCGTCTGGTTCCAGCTGGATCAGAATCTCTTTCGGCCCGGGAGCACCGGGTCACTGCTGTTTGCTTCCGAGAGTCGGTTCGGGGGCGCCGGCTTCGAGGGCGGCTTCGTGATCGACAGCATTGTCCAGTGCAGCGTGCCGGCAGGGCCGGCGACCGAATCCCCCAGGCGGAGACGCCGCACTGCAGCCACAAAACCTCAGCCCAAGTGCAACAGCGTTCCGCTCCGGACCCGGGTGGACGACACGATGATGTACGTGGAGCTGGCCACCCCAGTGGCGCCGGGTGCCAACACCGGATTCGAGCTGGCGTACGGATTCGCGGTGCCTGAGCATGGAGCCGACCGCATGGGGCGGGAGGGGAGTCTGTACGAGATCGCTCAGTGGTACCCGCGCCTGGCCGTCTACGATGACGTGCACGGGTGGAACACCGATCAGTATCTGGGCCAGGGCGAGTTCTACCTTGAGTACGGCAACATCGACTACGAGATCACCGTTCCCGCCGGCTATATCGTTGCGGGTAGCGGGGTGCTGCAGAACCCGGGGGACGTGCTCACCCGGAGCCAGCGGCAGCGACTGGCCGCTGCGCTCAAATCCGACACCACCGTGCATGTCGTCACTGGTGACGAGCTCACCTCCGGTGGGGCTCGGCCGGTCCGCGATGGTTCACTTACCTGGCGATTCAAAGCCGAAAACGTGCGCGATGTGGCCTGGGCGGCCTCGCCGGAGTACCTGTGGGATGCCACCAGCTGGCAGGGTATCCTGGCCCAGGCGTTTTATCGTCCTGCGGCCCGGGGGACCTGGCAGGACGCCGCCCGGATGAGCCGTTATTCCATCCAGGAGTACAGCAGCCGCTGGTTCAGCTATCCCTATCCCCAGATATCGGCGGTCGAGGGCCCGGTCTCCGGCATGGAGTATCCGATGGTGGCCATGGAGGCCCAAGGTGAGGGCAGGCCCGACCTGTACAAGGTGCTCACCCACGAGATCGGGCACATGTGGTACCCCATGGTGGTGGGCTCCGACGAGCGGCGGTACGCCTGGATGGACGAGGGCTTCAACACGTTCATCAATA
>DASRIN010000512.1:0-2215 GCA_035649975.1 Gemmatimonadales bacterium | reverse complement strand
TGCCGGGGTCGAGCTCTGGGCCGACTCGATCCGGCCAAGCCGGTCCAGCCGGACGCCAGCGAAGTGGCCACCAACCCCCGTGCGAGGAGCGCCAAGCTGCGGAGCTTCGTGGTCGATGCTACGGCTTAGGGGCCGCCATTGGGTGATCGCCTGGCTCCTCGTCTTCCTGGGAGGAGCCCTCATCGTGGTGGGTCGTCAGACCACGGCATTCCGAACTGCCCGCCGGTTGCGCGAGCTTCGGGAGGAGCGGAGCAGCCTGGAGGCCCGACGGGCCGAGCTCGAGCGTCGCATCCGGGTGGCATCCAGCCGAGAAGTCTTGGTGCCGTTGGCAAAGCGCGCGCTCGGTCTCCATGAACCGGTCGATTCCGAGTTCGTCCTCTTTGCGGTTCCAGGTTCTGCGGAGCTGGCCAGACCCTGATGGCCAAGCCACTCATGCGCATCGCCGCGGTTCAACTGGGCTTTGCCCTGATTGTTCTCGTGATCCTGAGCCGGGCAGCTCAGCTTCAGTTGTTCCAGGGCGATCGCTGGGCGGAACAGGCCGAGCGGCAGCGAACCGAGCGCGCGATCCTGCCGGCCCGGCGGGGAGGTCTGTACGACCGCACCGGCATTCCACTCGCGATCAGCCAGGAGTTCTACCATGTCGGCATAGCTCCGAACGAGCTGAACGAGCCGCGTGCCACGGGGCGGTTGCTTGCCCGGCAGCTAAGGCTGACGTGGTCCCAGGTTGCTCGCGATCTCCGGACCAAGCGGTGGATCTATTATCACGGTCCCTTCACGGCAACGCAGGTGCAGCCGCTGCGGCGCGTGATTGGGGTTCATCTCAGCCGCAACTTTCAGCGTTTCTATCCTTCCCGCTCGCTGGCCCGGCCGATCATTGGCGGCCTGTCACCCGATGCTCCCCGGGGAGCGGCAGGGCTCGAGCTCTCGCTCGATTCCATGCTGCTGGGACGGCCGGGCGAGGCGGTGCTGCTGAAGGACCGAGCGGGCCGACGCTACGACTCGCCGGCGCGCTTGATCCGGGAGCCGGTGGCGGGGAATGACGTCGGACTCACGATCGACGCCGAGCTTCAGGAGATCGCGGAGCGGGGCCTGGACGATGCCATCTCCACGATGCGAGCGGATGGAGGCGACGTCGTCTTTCTCGATCCCGCCAACGGTGAATTGCTCGCTCTGGCATCCCGGCAACCCGGCCGGTTGGGACTGAATTCGAGCCGTGCATCCACCTTCACCGATCCGTTCGAGCCGGGATCGACGGCCAAGTTGTTCACTGCCGCCGCTCTGCTGACGTACGGCCGGGTGACCACCCGGGACGCAGTGTTTGCCGAGGGCGGCTCCTGGCCAATGCCCATCTCGAGCAGCGGCCGGACTCGCCTGATCACCGACGCTCACAAGACGGTCGGCAATCTTACCCTGGCCCAGACGATCCAGGTGTCCAGTAACGTGGGCATCGCGAAGTTTTCCTTGCGGCTCAGCCCCGAGGAGCAGTTCGAGATGCTGCGGAACTTCGGTTTCGGAACCCCCAGCGGGGCAGAGTTCCCATCCGAATCGCGAGGCCGCCTGGAGCGGCCGGACAAATGGGAGCCGATGTACACCCGCGCCAGTGTAGCGATGGGCTACGAGTTCGGGGTCACACCGGTACAGCTCGCCGCTGCCTACGGTGCGATCGCCAACAATGGTCTGCTGCTCACGCCGACGCTGGTGCGGGAGATTCGAAGCCCCGAGGGAGATCTGCTCTACCGGCACCAGCCAGAGCCGGTCCGCCAAGTCGTGACACCGGAAATCGCCGCTCAGCTCAAGGAGTACCTGAAAGGTGCAGCCAGCGAGGGCGGCACCGGGGAGGAGGCCCAGCTGGCGAATTACACGCTGCTGGGGAAAACGGGCACGGCGGTTCGGTTCGAGGGTGGGCGCTACCTGCGGGGCGAATACACCGCTTCGTTCGCCGCACTGTTCCCGGCCGACGATCCGCAGCTGGTACTCATCGTGAAGATCGACAATCCACGGGGGAAGTACTACGGTGGTTTGACCGCGGCCCCGGTGACCCGGACCATGCTGCAGCAGGCGCTCGCTTCGCGGCGAGTGGCTATTGACCGCAGCCGTTTTGCGGATAACGAGAAGTTGCCGGCACAGGAACCGAGGACCGTCACGACTGCCGCTCGCACGCCCCGCGTGGTCGTATCGTGGCCATACCGCCCGGCTCCCCCAAAGAGCTCCTCAC
>DASRIN010000511.1:0-3045 GCA_035649975.1 Gemmatimonadales bacterium | reverse complement strand
GCCTGCTGCAGCGGCTCGACTATCATCTTCCGCGGCCCCTCGCGGGAGGAGCCGAGCTCGCCGGCCGCCGCATCCCAGTTATTGCTCCAGTCGGTCCCCGGCTGGCAATTGGGCGACGTGCCGGTCCAGCCCGGCGCGCATCCATTGAGGGTGAGATACGACGCGCCGTTAGCATTGTTCTCGCCCTGTCGCACGATGATCGTGCTGGTCAGCGGATCGTTCATGAAGACGGTGCTGTAGTTGCCACCATGGCCAAAGGTTTCATGAGAAAGACGCAGGAACCCGGGTGCCTGAGTCCAGGTGTCTCGCGAGTTGATCTCGTAGATCACGCCTCGGTTGGACGACTCGGCGGCCGGGATGTTGCCTTCGATCTTGGTCACCTCCTGCCAGTACCGCACCGGTTCGACGTTCCGGTTGTCCCAGATGCCCAGTCGCCCTGCCAGCCGCAGTACAGCGGCCCCATCCAGCGCATTCCACTGAGCGGTGCCGGTGCTCTGAATGAACTGCTGGCCCTCGTCCGTGCGGATCAACGCGGGCCGCACCGCCGACCCCATGCCGTCCTGTCTGATGTGCGCGTCGAAGATGTCGACCAGACTCTGTCCGCACGCCCGCTGCACGGCGTAGTTGAGCAACGCGTGTCCCACATTGCTGTACTCGTAGATGCTTCCCGGGGCCAGGGCCGGCTCGCTGTTCTGCTCGGCGAGGGCTCGGGCGATGGTGAAGGCATCGCCAGGATAGACGAACTCATCGCCACCCTGCTTGGTCCGTTCGAAGTCGCTCTGCCAGCCGGGATTCTGGTCGCTACAGGCAGCGCTCGGGTTGCCATAATCACAGATGCCGCTGGTGTGAGTCGCAAGGTGCTCGAGGGTGATGTCGGTCCAGGGATACTCGCTGTTCCAGCGCGCCCCGTCGCCATGCCCCAGCCATTCGGCAGCCCGATCCTTGAGCCCCACGCCGCACTTGCTCATCGCGTAGACCAGCGTAGGAGCTCCCAGGAGTCCCTTGGACGCCGAGTAGGAGAAGTACGGCTCGGTGCCGCCCCGATCGTAGATGACCTTGTCGTTTCGGATGACGACGAACCGCTTGGTGTTGTGCTTGGGCTCGCTGATGCCGGTCCAGATCTGATCCAGCGTGCTGGTGCAGCCGAGCTCGATGGTGCTGCCGCACATCCCCTGGCTCTCCGGGGTCGCGGAGCTCCACCGGAATGGCTGAGTGGGGCCGGTCGGAACGCTGTCGGGAGCGGGAGTCGGAGATTCAGGCTCAGGCTGGGAGGTGGACTCGGATCCGCAGCCGAGGGCCAACAGGATGAGAGGGATGGCGGCGAGGTGCCGTGGCGGGATCAATGGATTGGTCATGGTCGCTCCTCGACCTTATTCCGGGGGCATCCCGGGGTCCGTGAGCGATCTCACCTTCGGTGTACCAGGGACATACTAGTGTTCACAGATGACGATTCGCATCCTCACGAAGCTCGCATATGTCGGGTGCGCAGTCTGGGCTGTTCTCGGCTGTACCGACACGGCGACCGAGAGCAACGATCTGCCGGAGCCGCCGGAGCTGCCTGAGCTGCCTGCCGATGCGCGGATCACCTGGGATCCGCAGCCCCAGATGATTCAGGTCGCCAGCACCCAGGGATGCGACTCCTGGACTCCGACCTGGGCCCCGGACGGGAACCTCTTTACTGCTTTCGGGGATTGTCAGCCGGAAGGCGTGCCGAGGAAGATCGGCATGGGGTTCGGCCGGATCTCCGGTGATGCGGCATTCGGCGTCTCATTCACGGTGGTGCCCACGGGTGATCCGGAGGACTGGGACGACGCCGCGGCCGGCGCCGGCGTAGAGGCGGTGGGCGACAGCTCCGAGAGCGAAAAGCCGGCGGGGATGCTGCACGCCGACGGCCGGCTGTGGTACTGGATCCGGAACATCGGCTCGGCCGGGACCGGGGTGCGGCTCAAGTACTCCGACAACTACGACGCCACCACACCTGGCTTCACCTGGGCCGAGTGGAGCCTGCCGGAGGTCGGGTACGCCTCATTCGTGCAATACGGTCAGGCGTACGCCGGCGGACCGGCCGACTATGTGTATGCGGTGATCCCGATGAGCTCCAGCGCCGCCGGCAGCGTGAGCAACAGTGCCTATGATCTGGTGCCCGGGTTCAGCCTGATCCGCGGTTTGCGGACCGATCTCACCTTGCAAGCCAGCTGGGAGTATTTCTGCGGCAGCGCGAGCAGCCCCGGCTGGTGCAGCTCGGCGACCGCCGCGACGCCGATCTTCGTCGAGCCGAGTACAAAGTTCACCCCTCGGGCCGGCATGAGCTGGAACCCGGGGCTCCGCAGGTTCATGCTGTCGCTGGTCTATGATCCCACTCCGGAGACGCCGAACGAAGGGACCCGGTTTCACGGCGGGCTGATGGTGCTGGTCTCACCCGAGCCGTGGGGCCCCTGGCAGACGGTGTTCTCCAGTGAGAACCTGACCTGGCCCGGAGGCACCAGCACGCCGGGATGCGGGTCAACGTCCTGGGGCTCGGGCGAGCGAGCGGACATTCCCGCCAAGTACCTGAGCGCCGACGGGAAGATCTTCTATCTCTTCAGTTCGGGGGGAGACTGTCTCTCGATCGCGCGCGGGGTGCTGCCCTGAACCTCAGCTGACCTGGTCGGCCAAACGGTCGGCGGGAGCGATCTTGAAGCGGAACTTCTGCTCGACCAGCTGGCGGACGTGTTTCCCGGCGCGCTTGGCAGGGCGGAAGCGGGCCAGGCCCAGCGCTGTCCGCACCGAGGCGGTGAAGCGGGGATCGTCGCTGTACATCACCTTGATGGTGGTGGTGTCCACCTGGCCGATGCTGTCCACCACATAGGTGGTCTGCACCAATCCCTCGGCGCCGATGGCGAGCAGCTCCTTGGGATAGATCGGCGCCGCACTCGAGGGATAGCGCTGCACGATCTCGTCGACCTGGAGCACGCTGAAGACGCTATCAGCGACGAAGGCCGGCATGGGACCGAAGGGCAGCTTGCCCCGGGCGCCGCTGCCGTCCCGGTCGCCGCGGGCTCCGTG
>DASRIN010000510.1:0-5299 GCA_035649975.1 Gemmatimonadales bacterium | reverse complement strand
GGGTTCTGACCTTCGTGCTTGATCAGCAGGTGTTCCATCCCGGTCCAGCGATCCAGAGCCACCCGATGCAGCAGCGGCGTGTTCCCCTCCGGGTAGGAGACCACCGTCTCCGCCGAGGGAAGCACGATCTCGCGAAAGCGCCAGACTCCGGAAGCGGTGGCGCCTGGAGCGCCGCCCCGCCGCTCGGTAAACCGCTCGATCAGCTCTGCGGCGGTTATCGCGGGCGGGCGGTGCCGGACTTCCAGCAAGCCGTGACATACCTGACACCGGGCCCGGGGGTCGGTCTCGACCACCTCGTTGCCGCAGCTCTGGCAGGTCTGCCAGCTCGCCGGCCGTTCGGTTTGGAATCTCACCCTGGGAAGCCTCCTGCACTGGGCACCAGTCGTGCCCCCTCCCGATCTACCCGGGTGACCCGGACCTCCGCCCGCTGGCCACAGCCGGCATAGGCCTCGATCATGGCTTCTCCCACTCGCTGGCCGGTCGCCGGCCCGCGCACCAGGGCGAACGCACTGGGCCCCGCGCCGGAGATGGAGCTGCCCAGTGCGCCGGCCTTCAAGCCGGCTGCCTTTGCCTCGCGAAACCCAGGCAACAGCCGAGCTCGAGCCGGTTCGGCAATCCGGTCATCGATCGCTCGCCCGAGGAGATCGTAGTCTCCGGCTGCAAGGGCCGCGACCAT
This sequence comes from Gemmatimonadales bacterium, assembly GCA_035649975.1. GTDB lineage: Bacteria > Gemmatimonadota > Gemmatimonadetes > Gemmatimonadales > GWC2-71-9 > CAVVWJ01. The sequence goes on along the minus strand of DASRIN010000510.1, from coordinate 4,623 downwards.
CGCGCCGACCTGGGCCGCCTGATGCAGTGCCACGGCACGATCCACCGCCGCCGGAAGCACCGCTCGCGCGTCCACGGTCCGCAGCTGTTGATCCGGCCGCACGATTACGACCCACAGCTCGTCCGGCACCGGCAGCTCTATCACATCCAGCGGCTCCAGCGATCGGATGAGGACAATGCCACCAAGCAACGCGGGAGCGACGTTGTCAGCATGTCGGCCCGAGACGCCTTCCTCGGCGCTGAGGGAGGCCGTCAGCAAATCCTGCTTGTCGAGCGGGTAGCCCAGCAGGGCATTGACCGCCACCGCTGCGGCCACAGCCGAAGCCGCGCTGCCGCCCTGGCCTCCAGACAACGGCAATCCCTTGTGAACCCGAAGCCCGATGCCCCGACCCGAGGCCTGCGCGCCCGCGCGGAGGAGCACCTCCCGAGCGGCCAGTCCGGAGGTGTGACGGCTTGCGTCGGTTGGCAAGTCAGCATGGCCCGGATCGAGGATATGTATTCCGGGCTGGTCTGACCACTGAGCCCGCACCGTGTCGCCCGCCCCTGCCAGGGCGAGGCCCAGAATGTCGAGCCCCGGACCGACATTTCCGACTCCTCCGGGTGCAAAGGCGGTCATGCCCTCGCCGAGCTTCATGCCCCAGCCAATCTCAGAATGTCATTGAGCACACCGGCCGCGGTGACCTCTGCGCCGGCACCCGGGCCGGTAATCACCAGTGGATTGGACTTGTATCGCGTCGTGGTGAAGACCAGCTGGTTGTCGGAGCCCTTGATGCCGGCGAATGGGCTGCTCCCGGCCACCGCTCGAACCCCAACCGCAAATTTGCTCCGCGTCACCACTGCCACGTAGCGAAGCACGCTTCCGGCGGCGGCTGCGTGACTTGCTCTCCGCTGCCACACTGGATCGATTTCCTTTAGCCGCGAGAGAAACTCCGGGAGCGTGAGATCTCGAGCCCATCGGGGAACCAGCGATTGTACAGCATTGCGGGACAGCTCCCCGGGATAACCCATCAGCCGGGCCAGAATCAACGCCTTGCGCGCGACATCCATGCCCGAGAGGTCCTCCCGTGGATCCGGCTCGGTAAAGCCTCTCTTCATCGCGGTCCTGACGGCCTGCGAAAACGGTATTCCCGCGGAGACTTCGCTGAACACAAAGCCCAAGGTTCCGGACAATAGGCCCTCGATCCGTTCCACCCGGTCGCCTGACTCAACCAGCTTACGATACGTGTCGATGATGGGAAGCCCTGCTCCCACCGTTGCCTCGTGTAGAATGCGCCTCCCCCGTACCCGGGCAGCTTGCCACAGCGCCTCACTGACACTCCGGCTGTCTGCCAACGGCCGCTTGTTGGCCAGCACCAGGTCCAGTCCCTGGATCAGCGCCTGCTCCAGCACCGGTGCGGTATCATCCGCAGTCAGGTCCACCAGCACCGGACGAGTGAGCGCGTGACGCGTTATGTGTTCGACGGCTTCTGGTGGAGTGGCGGCATGTCCCTCGGGGGTCCCTGCCAGGCCCTTCCCCTCCTGTTTGGCAGCCGACAGCGCGGCAAGTTGCCGCGGGCTCAGGCCCTGGGACTCGAAGACAAACCCTGAGCGATCAATAATCCCGACAATCCGGAGCGAGAGTGCGGGACGCTTGACCTGTCCGATGAGAGTGGCCAGGGCCCGGCCGATCTGGCCAAAGCCCAGTAGCACCAGCTCCATCCGCTCTGGTTGCACGACGGCTCCGCCCGCGATCCGGGAGAGCTGGAACGCGGCGTGAATCCGTCGCTGGGCCTCGGCTGCATCCTTCGATGCAACTACTACTGAGATGTTGAGCTCTGAGGAGCCCTGGGCAATGGCCACCACGTTGATCCCGCCGGCTGCCAGCGCCGAGAAGACACCGGCAGCGACACCGGGAGTGCCGTGCATGCCGAGGCCCACGATTGCTATTGTCGCCATACCGGGATCGACTTCCACGCCGTCGATCTCGCCTCGGGTTATTTCGCCCTGGAACTCCCGGGTCAAACTCTGGCGCGCCGTCTCAGCGAAGGGTTCCGGTACGCTGAAGCAAATCGAGTGCTCTGACGACGCCTGCGAAATCAGCGAGACCGAGATCTGCCGTCCATGCAGTGCTGCAAAGGTGCGGGCGGCAATTCCGGGCACCCCCAGCATTCCATTGCCGGTGACGGTGAGCAGGGCTTGGCCGCCGGCGGCGGTCAGGGCCTTGACCGGGAAGCGGCCCGGCTCGGCTCGTTCCGAGACCTCGGTGCCCGGAGAGCCAGGGTCGGCGAAGGGACGGATGTGAATGGAAATCCTGCGGCCCGATACCGGGATCAGCGCGCGAGGATGCAGTACCTTGGCGCCGTAGTAAGCCAGCTCTGCCGCTTCGCGCACGTGCAGCTGGGGAATCACCCGAGCGTCGCTCACGATGCGGGGATCCGCCGTCAGCAGGCCGGGCACGTCCTTCCAGAGCGAGACATGAGTGGCATCCAGGGCCCGTGCCAGCAGCGTTGCGGTGAGGTCGGAGCCGCCGCGTCCCAGAGTGGCCAGCTGACCGGCCGGAGTGGCGCCTAGAAATCCGGGCACGACCGGGATGATTCTCCGCTGCAGCAAGGGCGCCAGCACCCGCTGTGCGCCCCGGTCGGTGCGAACCAGGTCGGGCGACGCATGGCCGAACGAGGAATCGGTGTGCACCACCTCGAGCGCGTCGACATACTTGGCCCTGGTTCCAGCCTGATCCAGTGCGGCCACCAGCAGCCGGGCGCTGAGGCGTTCTCCCCGGGACAGGAGCGAGTCGGTGGTACGGGGGGTCAGCTCTCCTACCAGCCGGAGCCCCTGGGCCAGATCCTCCAGTTCCTGGAACACCTGATTGATGTGTGCCAGGATCTGGGTCCGGGACCGGCCCGCCGGCAGGATCGCCCGAGCCACCTCGACGTGCCGGGCGCGGAGCTGCCCCACCAGCGAGGCGACAGTTCGCTGGTTGCCCCCACCCGCCTGCCGCGCCACCTCGAGCAGCGCGTCGGTGACACCGGCCATGGCCGAGGCCACCACCACGATAGGTGTGGCGCTGACCCGGTGGATGATATCGACGGCGTGACGAACGGCGGTGGAATCGGCCAGCGACGCGCCGCCGAACTTGTGCACCTCGGGTGCGCGGCGGTTGCGTGGTGGCATGAGGAGAGAGTCAAGGGTCGAGAGTCTAGAGTCAAGGGCTCTCAGGCTATATCCTTGACCCTGACCCTAGACCCTACACCCCAGACCGATCTGCCATGTTCGGCCTTCTCAAACTGATTCAGTCCATCATCAAGACGCTGCACTCGGCGGGCACGCCGGGTCAGGTCGCGGCCGGTATGGCGCTGGGATCGGCACTTGGGCTCACCCCGCTGATGAACGTGCACAACCTCGTCATCATCTCGCTGTTGGTGCTGTTGAACGTCTCGTTCGGTGGGGGAATGCTGGGCTGGATGCTGTTCGTCCCGGTGGGATTTCTACTGGATCCGGTGTTCGACAAGATCGGCCTGAGCCTGCTTACTGCACCCTCGCTGACCCCGCTCTGGACCGACTGGACCAACACGCCGCTCCTCCCCTACACCAACTTCAACTACACTATCGTCCTGGGGAGCTTTGTCGGCTGGCTCGTGCTGGCCGTCCCGATCTTCTTTGCCGCTCGATACGGAGTGGCCCGGTACCGGGCCACCATTGGTGAGCGGGTCCAGCGCTCGCGCTGGTACAAGGCGGTCACCGCCTCTCAGGTCTACAACATCTATAAGATGTTTCGGCCATGAGGATCAAGATCTTTCGGTGGAAGGCCATCGGGCCGCTGCTCCTGCTCTTCCTTATCCTCATCCTGCTGGTCTGGGTCTTCGCCGAGCCGGTGGCCCGCGATACCACCGAGGAAGCTGCGACCCAGTTGCTCGGAACCGAAGTGAATGTCGGGAAGCTCGATCTGATTCCCCGGCAGGCGTCGGTCGACCTGCGGGCTCTTCAGATCGCCGATCCCTTCGTGCTGACCCGCAATCTGATCGAAGCCGATGAGATCCGGCTCAAGCTCAACCCGGCTGCTCTGGCGGAGAAGAAGCTGGTCATCCAGCGGTTAACCCTGAGCGGGATGAGGTTCGGAACCACTCGGAAGAAGCCGGCCCGACGGCCGAGCGGGGACGGCTTTGCGCCCCGGGCGTACCAGGCGGTGGAGCAGTGGACCAAGCAATTTGACGTCCCGGTGCTGTCGCTGACGCCGATCGATACCATCCGTCAGCTGGCCTTGAATCCCACTCAGCTTACCACCATCCGGGAAGCTCAGTCGCTACTGACTCGGACCGACTCGGTCCGCCAGGGCCTGGAGCAGGGGTTTCAGCAGCTGAAAATCGGACCCACCGTCGACTCGGCCCGGGCACTGGCTCAGAAGCTGGCGGCGACCGACCCGAAGCGGCTGGGAGTCGATGGGACTCGTCAGGCGATTGAGTCCGTCAAGGAGACCCTGAAGAAGATCGAGGACGCGAAGAAGCAAGTTGAGGGACTGGAACGGAATGTACGGACGACGGTCCAGTCGCTGGGGCAGGGAGTCAAGCTCCTCGACCAGGCCCGGCAAAAGGATTTTGCGTTCGCCAAGTCTCTGCTGAAGCTGCCCTCGTTCTCCGCACCTGAGATC
>DASRIN010000509.1:0-3787 GCA_035649975.1 Gemmatimonadales bacterium | reverse complement strand
TGTTCGATGATGAGCTGGTGGAGGTCGAGGTGCCGTCGTCATCCGGCACGACGACGGTCTGCCGGGACGAAGCGCCCCGGTCCGGCCTCTCCATCGAGAGCCTGGGGCAACTGAGGCCCGCGTTCATTCGGGATGGGACCGTCACGGCAGGAAGCTCGAGCGGGATCAACGACGGCGCTGCCGCGCTGTCCGTCGTGAGCGCCGATGCCCTGGGCCGTCTGGAGCTGCGGCCGATGGCAAGAGTCGTCGCAACGGCAGTGGCGGGAGTGGACCCTAGCTGCATGGGTCTCGGTCCGGTACCGGCTACTCAAAAGGCGCTGAGCCGCGCCGGCCTCACAGTTGCGGACCTCGACCTCATCGAGCTGAACGAGGCCTTTGCCGTCCAGGCGATTGCCTGTATTCGCGAGCTCGCCTTGCCGGAAGAACGGGTGAACATCTACGGAGGGGCCATCGCGCTGGGTCATCCCCTCGGTGCGAGCGGGGCGCGGATCCTCACCACCCTGGTGCACGCCCTCAGACGCACCGGTGGCCGCTATGGTCTAGCGACGATGTGCATCGGGGTCGGTCAGGGCATCGCCATGATTGTTGAGTCCGCCGGGTAACAGCATTTCTCGAAGCACCCTGCCCTGCGAGCCCGCCGGCGGACCGATGCCCAGCAGCGCCGAGAGGGTCGGCGCGAGATCGGCTACCCCCACCGGGTCCTGGTACGTACCCGGAGCGACACCCGGCCCGAGCCAGAGCATGGGAACGTGGGTGTCGTAGGTCCAGGGAGAACCATGATTGGTCCCAGCCGGGCCGTCCCCCACCACGAGGAAGGGGGCCAGCTCGTAGTAGAGCTGCCCACTTCTCTCCGGATAGAATGACAGCTCGGGAGCCGACGGGGCCACGTTGCCCCGCCGCCGCCCAAGTTCTGCCGCAGTAAGCACCCGGGCTACCCCTGGCACCTTCCGGATTGCATCCTGGGCCACACGTTCTGCTTCAGCGACTGCTATGCGGCGCCGCTCCAGCTCAGGAAGGTTGAGATAGAGCCAGGGCCAGCCGCGATATAGGATCCAGGCGGGCCGAGTCATCCAGGCTGGACCTCGGGGCTCGCCGTAACGGGTCCGGAGTGCCTCTTCGGCGGCGGCCGCGATGACCGACGGATCGATCCGCGCGGCCGGTACCTCTGGGTTGCGCGCTCGGGCGATCTCCGGCAACGGCGCCACGCCGTGGTCCGACGTGAGCACCACGAGCACTCGGTCCATCCCAATCTGTTGCTCCAGAAAACCGAACAGGCGTTCCAGCTCGCGGTCCGTCCTCAGCGTCATGTCCATCATCTCGTGGCTATCGGGGCCATAGCTGTGCCCTACCAGATCGTTGGCGGAGAACCCGATGGCGAGCAGATCAGGTTGGTCGTCCTGGCCGAGTTGCTCCTGACCGATGGCTTCGATGGCAAAACGGAGCAGCACCTCATTCTCGAAGGGTGAGGTCTGAAAGCCGGTAATGAAGTTTCCCAGCGAGGAGCTGCCGCTGCTGAGCCGGTGGGGGAACACGCGGCCCATGCCTCCGGGGTTCTCCTCCCCGGAGGCATCGTCTCGGCCGGCCACCCGGTAGGCCGACGCGGGCAGCAGACGGGTCCAAGTACTCCCGCGATACCGCGTCACAGCACCCGAAGCATTGAAGCGCTGCACCCAGGTGGGGAGTTGTTTCATGTAGTACGAAGATGTCGCGATGAGGGTGTCCTCGGTCCAATACGCCGCATCGGCCAGGTGGCCACCCAACATGATCGCCGATCGATCCTTCCCGGCGATCGTCACGATCCGGCTCCGTCCCGCAGTCCTCCGCTTGAGCTCATCGCCCACAGTGGAGTCGACCAGATTTCGGGGAGAGCGGCCCTCGCCATTTACACCAACCAGCTGGGCGGAGGTATCGGCCGCACAGTACTCCTCGCGGCGTTGGGCCAGGTCGAACCAGTTGTTGGCCACGATCCCGTTCACATTGGGATAGCTCCCGGTCAGGATTACGGCATGGCCGGGGCAGGTCTGGGTCACTGCGTGCTGATAATGGGCTTCCGTGAAGGTGGCCCCTCGCGTGAGCAGGAGGTTGAACCCGCCGGGGCTGAAGTAGCGGCGGAAGCGCTGGAGGTAGTCCGGTCGGAACTGGTCGATTGAGATGACCACGACAAGCCCAAGCCGCGCCGGAGCACCCGCGGTTTGGGCATGGCTCGCCGGTACCGAGCCAATGAGGAGTACTCCCAAGGCAAGCTGACGGATCATGGGCCCCCACGACGGCGAAATTCTTCCCGGGCCTGCCGAACAGTTGCGATGGTGCTGGTCTTCTCCTGGTCGCTGTTCCAGCTGTCGCTGGCTGCGGCACCCTGCTCCAGCCGGTCGATCCAGGCGAGGAAGTACTCGGCATCGAGGCGCGAGCGAATGGGTCGGCCGCCCACTACCACGTAGATCGGGCTGGTCGTCGCGTAAGGATGTACATCGAGCACCGGATAGACCGCCTTGTCGCCCCGGGCTCGCAGCAGGTACCAGCCGCTCTCCCGAACCGGGATACGCAGGCTGGTGACCGCCCTGGTCCGGTCTCCCGTGAGCGGAATCTCGTTGACGACCTGCCCGTTTCGCACCAGCTCCAAATGGTCCACCGGCACCATCGAGTGGAGGGTTATCCGGGCAACCAGCTCGCCACCAGCCGGAGGCAACTGCACCTCCTCGCCCAGCGACTTCCCGCCGAGTGAGAACTGAAGCAGCGGGCCATTGGTAGCGAAGCTGCGGCCGGCCTTCAGCGCCGATAGCCAGCGGCGGTACTCCAGCGGGCGTCCGCTCCGGACGAAGACCCGGTTCATCCCGATTGGCCCCCGCAGTGAAGCGAAGTTGGCCATGGCATCGGTGCCGGCGCCGGCCGGCAGCCGGAACCCGCAATTGAGGAGCCGGTACCAGACCTGCGCCGTTGCCATGTAGTCGTCCACGAAGCCCAGAGCCTCGTAGTAGTCCACCTTCCCCAGAGCGACATCCACCGGCAGCTCGTGAGTGAGCGGTTTGCTGCTATCCGCCGGGTCCGGGTTGGCGTCAAAGGGATGGACGTATCCAGTGATGGCTCCCTGTGCGCGGGCCAAGTCCATGATGGCGGCGTTGGTGGGAAAGAGGCTCGCCGCTGCGGTGTTCACGTAGGCCGCGTACGCCGGCAGGAGGACGTTGCCGCGAAGCCCCAGCAGACCGATGTGTCCCCAGTAGCTGGTGTGGTACTCCTGATCGTGCAGGATGATGGTCTCGCGGGTAGAGACGGGATCCGGCTTGCCGGTAAAATAGCCGATGTCGGGAATCCGACCTTCCTTGTTGACGATCAAATTCTCGACCAGATGGAGGTCCTCGGCTCGTGCCTGACGGGCGAGCCGCTTCGGGGTGTTGCGGTAGGCTCCACCGTAGTTCATGTGCACGTGCAGGTCGCCGCTGTACCAGCCTGAGGCGGGGAGATTCGCCAGCCGCTGCAGCACCACCCGGACTGGCTTCGGCTCCTGCGCTACTTCGACGCTGCGGCGCCACACTTTGTACTCCGGCCCGCGAGACACTTCCAGGTCTACCCTGCCGATCGGCACCGGCACGCGTGAGGCGCCCATGGTATGGAAGTACCCGTACTCGAAGCTCCGCTCCCGGCGATCGAAGCCATCATCGGCATGACGCCAGGCGTCGTCCGCGCCGTAGCTCCTGCCGTCGGCCCCGGTGATCGACACCCGGGCAGGCGTGATCTGACCGGTTGCGCCGTCCACCACAGTGATCCGAAGCCGCGCCACCCGATCGTGGTA
>DASRIN010000508.1:0-4285 GCA_035649975.1 Gemmatimonadales bacterium | reverse complement strand
ACGACTGGCTGACCCTTCCGCTCATCACCAGCGGCGGGGACGGGCTCATCTCGGTCGTGTCCAACGAGATTCCGGCGGCCATGACCGGCCTCGTTCACCTGTTGCTCTCAGGCAACCTGGAGCAGGCTCGCACCTGGCATTACCGTCTCCTGCCGCTGATGGATGCCAACTTCCTGGAGACCAATCCCGCGCCGGTCAAGGCCGCCCTGCACTGCATGGGCCGCATCGCCAATGTGCTCCGGCTGCCGCTGGTACCGGTGAGTGACGCCACAACGGCGGCCCTGCAGACGGCTTTGCGCCAGGCGGGGGTGGATGTCTAGGCGGGGGGGCAGCGGAGCAGCGGAGCAGCGGGGCAGTAGGATCGAAGAGCTAAGGGCCACTATCGAGCGCTATGCCGATGGTGTACCCCGAGGGGAAGAGAAGCCGGCCCTGGAGGCGTTCCGGGCCCTGAAGACAGCGCTCAATGCCGGGACGGTACGTGCGGCGGAGCGCGGGACGGACGGAACTTGGCGGGTCAACCGCTGGGTCAAGAGCGGGATCCTGCTCGGATTTCGGCTGGGCCGGGTGGCCCCCACGGCTACGGGCGGTGCTTTTCCCTTCTTCGACAAGGATACCTATCCCCTGCGGACGTTCGAGGGAGACCATGGTGTACGCATCGTTCCCGGCGGATCCGCCATCCGGGATGGCTGCTACGTGGCCCCGGGCGTCGTCTGCATGCCGCCGATGTATATCAACGCCGGTGCCTACGTGGACGAGGGTACCATGGTCGATTCCCACGCGTTGGTGGGCTCCTGCGCCCAGATCGGCCGGCGGGTGCACCTGTCGGCTGCGGCTCAGATCGGCGGGGTCCTGGAGCCGGCCGGCGCGTTGCCGGTAATCATCGAGGACGAGGTGCTCGTAGGTGGGAACGCGGGCGTGTACGAGGGGACCATCGTGCGGGAGCGGGCGGTGCTGGCGCCCGGCACCATTCTCTCCGGCGGGACCAGCGTGTTCGATCTGGTGCACGATCGGGTATACCGGCGGGATGGCAACCGGCCGCTCGAGATCCCGGCTGGCGCCGTCGTCGTCCCCGGTAGCCGGTCGGTCAAATCGGGCCCGGGCGCAGCGGCGGGAATCGCCCTCTACGCGCCAGTCATCGTGAAGTATCGGGACGAAAAAACCGACACCGCCGTTCGACTCGAGGAGCTACTGCGTTAGACCTGCTCACCGCTCACGCCTCACCGCTTACTTTCCCACCATGCCCACCCATACCCACTATCTCTGGTTCGAGACCAAGCGGCGCCAGGAGATCATCGACATTACCGACCAGGTCGCCCAGCAGGTAAAGGCGAGCGGCGTGCGCGAAGGGATGGTGCTGGCCTCCGCCATGCACATCAGCGCCTCCGTGTTCGTCAATGACCACGAATCGGGGCTCTGGCACGACATCCTCAAGTGGCTGGAGGAGACCATCGCCCCCTGGGATCCGGAGCGGTACCAACACAACGAGACCGGGGAGGACAACGCGGCGGCCCATCTGCGCAGCCTCACCGTCGGGCACGAGGTGATCGTCCCCATTACCGCCGGCAAGCTGGATCTGGGACCCTGGCAGCGGGTGTTTTACGGCGAATGGGACGGCCAGCGCCGGAAACGGGTAATTATCAAAGTGCTGGGCGAAGTCTAACGAGGAAGGCCAGGCCACCGATGCCCCGGCGGCCTGGCCATCCTATGTGTTACCGAGCCCTCAACTTCAGGCGTCTAATATTACCCTCTTCCTAGAGCCTTAGCCAAGGCCTTCTTCTGGGGCTTGTCGCTCTTGCCCGTCTGGACGACGATGGGGACGCTCGTCTGGGCTCCCGTGTAGTTCTGACTAGCCGGTGTAAACACCACTGACAGCATCTGGGAGCCTGCCCTCAAGCGGGTTCCCGCCGACGGGGTGTAGACGAACCTGCCGGACAGAGTCACACCACCGATTCCGGTGGCGACGGCATTGAGCTGCGCGGAGCTAAGCGGCGTGCCCGTCGAAATGCGGGCAGGCTCCCACTGAAGGACCGGCGTCGCCTGCCTGATGGTGAGCGTACCGGTAGCCGGCGCCGCGGCGTAATTGGGGTTGTCCAACGTGGCGACAACCTGGTACACACCGGCATTGATCGGCTGCGCCACGGGCACACCATTCAGCGTATAAGTCACCGCTACGACGTTCAAGCCGCTGGGACTGGTGGTGACACTCGCGGTCTTGACCGTCCCATCGTAGACGTACTCAGTCCCGACCGTGATCGTGGCCGGGGCCTTGGCTATGTTGAACGATCGGGAAACGTCGGCCGCAGGTTCGTAGCTCTCATTGCCCGCCTGGTGCGCGGTAATGGTGCAGCTACCAGCCCCGGTCAGAGTCACGTTGACACCGAGGACCCCGCAGTTACCGCTAGCCGTATAGTTCACCGGCAGGCCCGAGCTGGCTGTGGCATCCAGGGTAAAGGCCGGATCACCGTAGACCTTGTCCTGCAGCGCGGTAAACGTAATGGTCTGCGGCTGAATGGTGCCGGTACTGCCGGCTGAGGTCCACTCGACCGCGTTGATGTAGAGCCGCTGAATGGTCTGATCCTGCAGCATCACGGGATCCGTGACCTGACCCAGGTCATTCCAGTAGTAGTTCGGGGCAAAGCTGAAGTTGACAATCCGCCCGGCCCCCAACTCACGAACCAGCACTCCCGCGCGTCGGCTCGGCAGTACCTCCATCAGCACGGTCGAGGGGCTGGTCGCAAAATCAACCTGCGGCCCCGCGTCGTGGCCGTCCGCCATGAAGGTGAAAGACGCCGGAAGACCGGCGAGCACGGGATGTCCCACGCCGGCCGTAGTGGCCTCGTAGGTTATGTCGCAATGGCCGCACTGCTGGGAGTTCGGATCGCCATCGAAGCTTTGCAGCACCAGATTTTCCATCTGCGGCTGAAACTCCCAGCCATTCCATTTCGAGCCGATATATCCACCACCGTTGGAGACAAAGCTCGTCAGAGCCTCCTGGCCGGCGGTCGGGAGCGAGGCTTCATAGCTCGACCCGTTCAGGTGGATTACGACGTCAAAGCCAGTGAGCGACGGGTTGGTGCCGTCCCAGGTGTACTCCGGCCCCGGTCGGACCGTCACCTGAAGCCCAGCGTCGGCCAGGCTGTTGGCCAGGGCGGTCGTCGACACCACATCGGTGTCGGCCAGGACCAGTACGCTCTTGCCCGTGCCCGAGACCGCCTGGGCCACGGAGAAGCTCATGAGCGGCTTCGGCGCGGTGGACTGGCTGGCTGCAATCCGGCTCCCTGCCGGTTTGGGAACCGGGTGCGAAACCACAGCGGCGACGGGTTTGGTCGTAGTAGTGGGCTCAGTCGCCTGATCGCTGCACCCGACTTGCAGAAATGCGACACTTGCCAAGAATGGCAGGAGGAGCCATGGCCGGCGTGGCAATGGGTGCACGGTTGAACTGCGGGGGCCGGTCATATTGTCCTCCAGTAGTGCGAAGGTGGAACTACGGGTAAAGGTCCTCTCGTTGATCGTGAACTTGTGCCGACTCCAGTGGACTTGTCCTAACCTGTTGTGTACCGACTACCCTGAGGTCCTGAACGAACTTCTTGTCCGCTCCGGCTGAACACTGCTTGCCTTCTGCCGAAAGCTCTGCCAGGGCTAGTGCGACGCCCGCTTGCTGTTCTCCTTCTTAACTGATCCTGCATTCTTCACTGCACCTGCGTTCTTAGCTGGCGCCGCAGCAGTCTTGGCCGGCACCGAGGCCGTCTTGGCTGGCGCCGCGACTTCCGGCGCTTCGAGAACGAAGGTGGCGCGCGCATCGGTTCCTTTGACCGCTGCCACCAGCGTCCGCTTGCCCGTCTTCGAGCCCGGAGTCCAGCGGGTGTGGGCTCGACCCTTTGCATCCGTCATCACCCGCGCGGGACTCACGGTTCCAGTCTTGGTGCTGAACACCACTGGCTGATCCGCCACCGGGTTCTCATAGGCATCGGTCAGATCGACATCCAGCGACTGCACCGCCCTATTGGCGGTTCCCGGCTTGGGTGACACGAAGGCCAGGTTGGCCGGTCCCGCAGCTCGGGCGCGTGTCGAGATCTGGATCGGCCGCTCGATGCCTTCGACTCTGACGATCAGGTGCTGCACACCGGCGGTCCGTCCCAGCGTCCAGGACACCGCCGCCCGACCGGTCGAATCCGTCATCACCACGCTGTCGCCTACCGTTCCGGCCGCCGGGGCCAGAGTCACAGCGACGCCAGGCACATCGTTCCCCGACCGATCCTGCACCTTTATCCGAATGGCCGGACGG
>DASRIN010000507.1:0-5264 GCA_035649975.1 Gemmatimonadales bacterium | reverse complement strand
GTAGCTCGCGCGCGCACGGCGGTAATAATGGCCGGCATGAGCGCGCCCTGCCCCGCTGCAATTTCCCGCAAGCCGGAGAGCGCGGCATGCACCGCCCCGGCGTCCCGCCCGCCCTTCACCTGGGCCAGGCGTCCTCGTTGTTGCGTTTCCAAAGCGGAAAAATCTGGAGAGGCAATCGTGAGCGGAGGAGAGTTGTCGGTGAAGCGGTTCACCCCCACCACGACTCGGTCTCCCGCTTCTTGGGTCTTCTGCAAATCATAGGCGCTACGGGCTATGGCGTCCTGGAAGAATCCGAGCTCGATGGCACGTGCGGCGCCGCCCAGCTCATCGACCTGCTGGATGAGCTTCCTTGCGCCCTGTTCGATCGAGTCAGTCAGCGACTCCACGTAATAGCTGCCCGCAAGGGGATCGACCACTTCTGCCACGCCGGACTCATAGGCCAGCACCTGCTGGGTACGGAGGGCGAGCGTGGCCGATGCCTCGCTCGGAAGCGCCAGCGCCTCATCATATCCGTTGGTATGCAATGACTGGGTGCCGCCCAGCACGGCCGCCAGTGCCTGCACCGCGACCCTGACCACGTTGTTGAAAGGCTGCTGGGCTTGCAGCGTGACTCCGCCGGTCTGGGTATGGAAGCGCATGCGAGCGGTGGCGTCTCCAGCCTGGAACCGGTCCCGCACCAGCCGAGCCCAGAGCCGGCGGGCGGCCCGGAACTTCGCCGCTTCCTCGAAGAGATCGTTGTGGCTGGCAAAGAAAAAGGAAAGCCGGGGACCAAAGCTGTCCACGGCGAGTCCGGCCTCGACCGCCACCCGGACATACTCCAGGGCATTGGCCAGGGTAAACCCTACCTCCTGCACCGCCGTAGCGCCGGCCTCGCGCATGTGGTAGCCGCTGATGGAAATCGGGTTGAAGCTCATTCCCTCATCAGCGACAAACCGGAAGATGTCGGCCACCAGCCGCAGCGAAGGCTGAGCCGGATAGATGTACGTGCCCCGCGCGATGTACTCCTTCAGCACGTCGTTTTGCACCGTCCCGGTTAGACGGTTGCGGGCAACCCCGTGCTCCTCTCCAACCACGACGTACATGGCGAGCAGAATTGCCGCAGTGGCATTGATGGTCATCGAAGTCGAGACCTGATCCAGCGGAATATCGCGAAACAGCGCGGCGAGGTCCTCCACTGTGTCGATGGCGACGCCGACCCGGCCAACCTCCCCCTGGGCCATCGGGTGATCGGAGTCATACCCCATCTGGGTGGGAAGATCGAAGGCGGTGGAGAGACCCATCTGGCCAGCGGCGAGAAGCTGGCGAAACCGAAGGTTGGTTTCCTGAGCGGTGCCGAACCCGGCGTACTGCCGCATGGTCCAGACCCGGCCCGTGTACATGTTGGGGTAGGGCCCGCGGGTAAAAGGGAACTCACCGGGACGGCCGAGGTCCCGGGCCGGATCGCCGGTCCAGTCCTCGGGATTGTAGACCGTCTTCACAATGCCGGCTGAGAGACCGGACCGCTCACCCGGGCAGCGGTACGCCGCAGGGTGTCGGCGACGTAGCCCACATCTTCGCGGGAGCCGATTACGAGGGGAGTGCGTTGATGCAGGGTCTGGGGAACGATGTCCAGGATCCGCTGCACTCCGTCGGTGGCGGAGCCCTCCGCCTGCTCGGCGATGAAGGCCATGGGACTCGCCTCGTAGAGGAGCCGTAGCTTGCCCTGGGGGTTCTTGGTATCGGCTGGATAGAGAAAGATTCCGCCGGCGATCAGGTTCCGGTGAAAGTCTCCCACCAGGGAGCCGATGTAGCGGCTGTTCTTGGGAGTGACGCCTTCGTTCATTTCGCCCTTGAGACCCCGGACTGCAGCCTGCGTTCCCTTATCCCAGCGGTGAAAGTTGCTCTCGTTCACACTGTAGTACTTGCCCACTCGGGGGGTGATGATCCTCGGGTGGGAGAGCAGGAACTCACCAATCGTCGGGTCGAGGGTAAAGCCGTGCGCGCCCTGGCCGGTGGTGTATACCAGCATCGTGCTGGATCCGTACATCACGTAGCCGGCAGCCACCTGCTTGCACCCGGGCTGGAGCACATCGGCAGCAGTACCCCGTCCGTGCATGCTGACCCGGCGGTAGATGCTGAAAATGGTTCCCACCGCGGAATTGACGTCGATGTTGGAGGAACCATCCAGTGGATCGAACAGCACAGCGTACTTGCCGGCAGCATACTCGGGAGGAACGGGGATGATGTCTTTGTCCTCCTCGGAGCCCATCGCACAGACCCGGCCGGTATGCTTGAGACAGTTCTTGATGGTCTCGTTAGCGAACACATCCAGCTTTTGCTGTTCCTCACCCTGCACGTTCAGGTTGCCGGCCGCGCCGAGGATGTTCACCAATCCGGCCCGCCGGATGGCCGCCGCAATGATCTTGCTGGCCAGGGCGATGTCGTAGAGGAGATTGGACAGCTCCCCCGTCGCTTCGGGATAGCGGTCTTCCTGATCGAGAATGAAGCGCTCGATGGTGGTTACGGACGTCTGCATAACTTCTCCAACAACGTGAGCGGTAAGTGGTGAGGTTAGGAGCTCACCTCACATTGTACGTCGCCGAGTGTTCCCTTGCCTCCACCATCATCATCCGCCCGTCGGTGGTCACAGTGATGGCGCCATCCCGATCGGTCCGCCAGACGGCTATCCGGTGACGACGCAGCCGCTCCAGCGTTTCCGGGGCGGGATGACCATAGCTGTTCCGGCCTACCGATACGACTGCCGCCAGGGGCTGCAGCGAATCCAGCCATTCCGCGCCGGTGCTCCCCCGGCTGCCGTGGTGACCAACCTTCAGGAGATCGACCGGCCGGGTTCTGGTCCGCAGCTCCCGCTCTGCCGGAAACCCCGCGTCCCCTGCAAACAGGGCCTGGAACGAGCCGTACTCGACCAGAAGGACGAGCGAGTCCTCGTTGATGTCCTCCCCCCACCCACTCCAGTCTCGATCCGGGTGCAGTATGGTGAACTGGACGCTGTCGAGAACAAAACGGTCCCCCCGGCGACCTCTGTGCCAGGGAATTGCCTCGGTGGCGAGCTCATCGAGAAAGCCATGATACAGCGGATCGGCGACCGGTTCACCAGGTTCGACCACGATCCCGGCGCGGAATCGTTCCAGTACACTGGGGACCCCGCCGAGGTGATCGGCGTGGGCGTGCGACACGAAGGCAACGGTCAGCTCGCGCGCGCCGTGCCGCAGGAGGAAGGGGACGACCACGCGACGACCGGCGTTGCCTCGATCGCTGGTCGGTCCCGCATCAATCAGTACCCAATGGCCAGCCGGCGTACGCAACACCGCGCCGTCGCCCTGACCCACGTCGAGAAAATGTAACGTGAGATGCGAACCGGTGTCACCCAACGAGCCCGGCAATGATTGCCCGACCAGATTGGCCCAGAGGACCACAACTCCGGCCCAGCTCCAACGCCGGAGGGCCTCGGGGACGGTGTTATGCCGGCCGATGGCCCAGAGACTCACCCCCAGGGCGAGTAACCACGGTGCTGCTGACCGGATTTCAGCCGGACACAGCCCGTGCCCGCCCGGCACGGCGGCGCCGGCGGTTGCCAGCAGCTCCAATGCATGAAGACCCAACCCGGCCCCGCCCGCGAGCGCGGCTGCCACTGATGGAATGACGGGGTCCAGAACCAGGCTGGCAAAGACGCCCGGCAGGGCCACTGCAGCCAGCGGAATGGCGGCGAAGTTCAGGACAATGCCGACGACGGCCACCGCCCCGAGCACTGCGGCAGTGAGCGGCGCGGTTGCCAGCGTGGCCCCCACCGAGGAGCTCAGGGTCCGCCACCAGAACGACGTCCCGAGGGCGCGATCGCTCCAGCGAGTGAACGTCGAAGCGCCCCAGAGAGCTGTTGCCGAGAGCCACCCACCCAGGTCGGTGATCGCCCAAGGATCTATCAGCAGCACCCCGAGGCAAGTCCCGGACAGGAGGGAGTTGGCCTCGACCCGACGTTGCCGTACCCGGCTCATCGCAATCAACACAGCCAAGGCCGCGGCCCGAGTGGCCGGCGCGGGCCATCCGAGAAAGCCGACATAGAGCACACTGAATCCGGCGGCCATTGCAAGCGCGCGGGATCGACCGAGCCGCACCAGGCGGCCAAGCAGGAAGACCCACGCAGTGATGACACCGACGTGAAAGCCGGAGATCGAGAGCAGATGGACCAGACCAGATTGAGCAAAGCGATCCTGCAGGGTCTGGTCGATTCCGCCGCGGCTACCCAGGATGAGCGCCTCCACCAGAGGCGCCCGCGGTCCGTAGAGCCGCCGGCTGGCGTCCCGTATCGAGCTCCGCAGCCGCTCGCCCGCCGAGCTCCGCTGCCCAACCAGATCCGCATCGGTTACCAGCAGCGTTCCCGCAGCTCGACCGGCAGGCCCGGCCCGGGGGACCCACCTCCCGGTCAATCGGACCACCGCTCCCAGCGGGAGCTCGCGGTGTTTCGGCCAGCGGGAAACCAGCGAGCCGTTGCACTCCGCCCGGACCGGCTGCAGCTCGATGCGGCCCCCAGACGATTCCAGTCGCTGCAGCAACCGGGCAGTGAGGCGGAGCTGGCCGGCTGGAAGCCGCGCAGAGCAGGTTCCGTTTTCCCGCAGCAATGCGAGTCGTGCGGTGAGACTTCCCAGGGCGAGGGCCGCGGCGAGAACGGTTGCGAGCGGACGCCGGAGCAGGAGACCCAGTCCGAGCGCAACCGCCAGAACCGCGAGCGGGTTGAGAAAATGCAAGAGGCCGGTCGCGAGACCGGCCCCATAAGATGCGGTAAAGAGAATCGGAGGCCGCGCGCTCATGGCGCGGGAGAGCTCAGCGGGGCGTCACCCCGCCGGGCCTGCCGCAGCGCGGGGCCACCGAAATCTTGCGGAGCGCTTCCATCACCACGACCTCGATGGCCGCCCGACTCTGCTCCTTTTCGAGATTGACCTCCGTCACGACCGAGCCTTCCCGACGAGAGACATACCGGGGCGGGATCCGGTTGAGCGCGAAGGTCAACACGTCGTCCCGGCAGAGATCGCAGCCACAGAAGGCGGGAAAGTGGGGCCGCAACGTGTCGTAGGCGGCGATGACGTGGTCCTCTACCAGGTTCTTGATCACAGTACCGCCAGCGCGGGCGTGACCACCGCACCGGTGAAGGTGGACCCGGTGGTGCCGGTAAGACGGACCCAGTGGTACTGCCCGATCGAGCTGGCCGGAAGATCGAGGAGCACCAGATGATTGGCGCGGGTCCGGGCGAGCATGAGTCCGCCCCGCTT
>DASRIN010000506.1:0-2691 GCA_035649975.1 Gemmatimonadales bacterium | reverse complement strand
CGGGAGAAAAGTTCAGCTACAACAACGCCGACTACATCGTGCTCGGCAAAATCATCGAGCAGCTGACCGGAAAGACCTTTGAGGAGGTGCTGAAGGAAAAGATCCTCGGTCCGCTCGGAATGCTGGAGACCGGCATGATGCATCAGAGCGCCATCGTCGCCCGGCTGGCGGACGCCTACTTCATGCGCGACGACCTCAAGGTCCTGGTCCACGATCTCCCGGTGTATCCGGAAAACTGGTATGCCGCCGGCGCGATGTATTCGACGACGGAGGACCTGCTCAAGTTTGCCATTGCGTTGTTCGGGGGCAGGCTGCTCAAGCGGGAGACCCTGGCCCTGATGGTCAAGCCCGGTCTCGACGAGTACGGCTATGGCGTGTGGGCCTACGAGACCACGGTGGGCAACAGGACGTATCGTGTGGTCAAGCGGCCGGGGCGCATCATGGGGGCCCAGGCGCAGCTGTTCCATTTTCTCGATCAGGACGTCACCGTCATCATCCTGAGCAATGCCGGGACCACCGACCTGGACGAGTTCGTGGCGGAGATCGGGAAGAGACTGGTGAGAGGTGAGAGGTGAGACAAGAGAGCGTGAGAGGTGAGACGTGAGACGTGGGAGGGAAACGCCTTACCTCTCACCTCTTACCTCTTACCTCTCACCTCTCACCTCTCACCTCCCACCTCAATTGGCAACTCGCCCCTTCTTTCCACGTCCGCCATCGCGGGCGGCACCCGGTCAGCGCATCCTCGAATTCGCCCGCCCCGATGGGCGACCCGGGCGCTCTCGCGAGGGGCTGAAGGCGTGGCGCATCCCGGATCCGGAGCTGGTGGGGGGCGGCTAGCCGGCATCGAGAAGCGGGTGGCGAAGATAGGTGTGCGCTAGCGACTGGGAGCTGGGAGTCGGGGGTTGGGAGTTGGGAGGATGGGGGTTGGGGCACTTCCTTTTCCCCAATCTCCAGCTCCCATTTCCCATCTCCCATCCCTGTGACTGGCCCCTGATCGCCGGATGATTCCCCCCTGACTTCTCCGAAACAACTTCGCCAAATCCAGTTGCCCATGGCGAAGACGGAGACCTGGCGATGATCAAATCCCCTTCACTCGCGAAGCGCGTATTCCCCCCGTTTTTGGTTGCGATGTTCTGTTCCCTGGCAGCGACACCCGGGTCGAGCCAGACCAGAACCGCCGCCGACGGCCCCTGGGCCGGGTGGGCGCAGTGCAACCTGACGGTGCTGGGCCAGGACTACGTGAACCAGCAGACCCACACCTGGGCCCTGACCGGCGCCGCGCCCAAAGTCGAAGGTGATTTCAGGCTGTTCCCGGCGACCTGGACGGTGGTTGGCCAGGGCAGCCATCGAAGGGATTTCGGCGGCGGGCGAACCGCGGTCGATCGGTGGACCACCAACGGCCAGCCGATGACCGCGCCGCTCTCGGTGTGGATCCGCCGCTCCGACTACACCATCCGCTTCACCATCCGACACTCGCCACTCCGGAGCCCGGGCGCGGCCACCGGAACCAGCACGTCCCACTCGATCACCGGCACCCCGCCGGATCAGACGACGCCGATTTCCTACGAAGTCTACGAATGGACATTTCCCGCGATCGATCAGGTCGATCCGGCTACTACCACCGTCGTCGGGTCGAGCACGCCTTCGTTGACTGGAAGCATTGCGCCCGGCCAGCCGCCCAGCACAACGGGGTCGGCCTCGTGTTCGTGGCGGTTCGTCCGGGGGGGCGCTTTGGCGTCCGCGCCGCCTCCGCCGCCACCGGCTATATCGGCCAGCGCCGTCGCCACCGCGCAGCCCGCCACACTGAGTGGGGCCGGGCCGGCCAGTACGATTCAGGTCGCGCCCACCCCGACGGCGCCGGCCACCGGGTCCAGTATCACGACCACATCTTCCAACACGACCTCGTCGGCGGCACTGCCTCCTCGTACAACCGGGATGACAGCCCTCTCCACCTCGGCGCCGGGCGGTCCGGCCGCCAGCGGACTCACGGCGAGGACGACCGGCTCGAGCATCGAGGTGCGCTGGTCCTGTCCTCCCGGCGCCAGCGGCTTTGAGCTCTTCGCCACCCCCAAAGGGGGAACTCAGATCAAGCTCACCGCTACGCCGATCAACCCGAATTGCCCCCAGGACCTGAGCGTCGCGACCGCTGCCAGCATCCAGCTCGGTGGATCGGCCCAGCCGACCTACTCGACCGGGTTCAGTCATACCGGGCTCTCCTCCGCCGCCGAGTTCACCTACGTGGTGCGCACGCTCTACCCCGCCGGTGGGCCGGCCGACTCCAATCCGCTCACCGCGCGCACCAATCTCGCTCCTCCGGTCACGGGCGTCACGACCCAGAATGCCGGCAACGGTACCGTCTATGTCATGTGGCCCCATGTAGGGCTTCGGGCGGATTACCTGGTGCTTCGAAGGCTCGCCGGCGAGACCGCGTTCCGGCAGATGGCGAGCGTCCCATGGACGGAATCCATTTACATCGACAAGGGTCTCCCGGCCGGACGGCATGAGTACAAGGTTCACGTGGTCAACGGCGACCCCGGTGCTCCGATTGCAGTCGATGCCGGTGGCCCGCATATCTGGCAAGCCGCGGTGAATCTGCCTGAGGTCGATATCGGGTTCGCCGGAGTGTGGACCGGCGGCGTGGTGAAGGTGATGGCCTCGCCGCTGCTCAGCGGAACCTTCACCGATGTCACT
>DASRIN010000505.1:0-6758 GCA_035649975.1 Gemmatimonadales bacterium | reverse complement strand
GAGGGCTGTTTGCGGCACTGGTTCGGGAAGCGGGGAAGGTTTCGGAGAGCCTAGTGGGGAAACGCCGGAAAGAGGAGCCGATCGCTCACGCCGTTCAGCGCGCTCCGTAATGCCGGGAAGCGCTCGGCAGCGATTCGCAGCACGTCGCCGAGTCCATATTCCTCGGCTAAGGCGTGATCGGAAGCCAGACCGAAGCCACGACTTCCCATGGCGTCGTAGTAGCTCACGTCGGGCCCTGCTTTGCGCAGCCGCCGGGCCGCGATATAGTCGGGAAACAGACCGCTCAGCCAGAGCGCGTAGTTCCCCAGGTGGACCATGACCTTGAACCGACGGTCACCAACCGTCGCGTCCAGATCGGCCAGGATGTCGATCAGGTATCGGTGGCGTTGATCGTCGTTCCAATCGATCCGCCAAGCCCGGCCTCGCTGACCGAACTCAAGCAGCAGCGCGGAGAGATAGTCAGCCAGGTCGCGATCCTCTATTCTGGAGGCTCGCAGCGCGTGACGGACCACGACATAGAAGAAGAGCGCCTCGGACGGCTGCAGCATCGAGCGGAGGGTGAGCAACCGCTCGAAGAGATCCGGGGCATCCAGTAGTGCATCCGGACCCTCCGAGGTCAGGCGTCGCTCCAGGTCGGCCCGCCGACGGGCTGAACCCCGGCTCAAGAGCAGGATTACCAGCTGCAGGTCTGCCGCAGTCAGGCGGCCCCGCGTATTTGCACGGATCATGAACAACCCTCCATCGACAAGACTTTCGCCCGGCCACGAAGGGTCCTCGTCACCTGAGGACCTGCTACTGGTTCGGCGCCTGACCGCCTTTGGCCAGGAGGTGGCGGGCACGCTTCGCCGCGCCTCGGTCATCGACCTCCTGGTGCGTCACGTCCGCGAATGCCTGACGCCCAGTGAGATAGCGGTCGCCCTGTTCCAGCAAGCCGAGACCATCGACTTCGTACTGAACTGGCCTCCCGGCCGGTCCAATCCGCGGCCCCTGCTCGAGCTGGCCAGCCGCCGGGGCGCCCTACTGATTCACGATGGCCTCGAGGCGTTGCTCCGGGAAGCCGGCCTCACCCCACCTTCTCTGACGGCGGGGAGCTGGATGATCGCACCTTTTGTCGCTAAGAACAGAGTAACCGGGGCCATTGCCGTGCGCGGTGAGACAGGTCGCTTCCGCCCCGCGGATCTGGTCCTGCTTGAGGGGCTGGTATCGCAGGCCAGCATCGCCCTCGAGAGCGCCCGGCTGATCGATCTGCATGATGACGGACGGCGGACCTGGCAGGAAGTGGTCGACGCCATTCCGCCGGCGCTGTGCATTGTCGATCGCAGCGGTGCCATCCGCCGTGCCAACCGCGCATTTGCCGATCTGGTCAATGCCCCGCCCGCCAGCCTGATCGGCCGTCCCTGGCAGGCTTTCGTACCCCCGGAGTGGTCCACCGATCTCCAGCGTGCTCTCGATCAGCAAGGAGCGGGCCGGGAGGTCGAATTGCGCACCAATGAACGCACCTATGCTGTTACCGCTGTGCCAATTAGCAGCACGGATCGATCCGCCGTGGTCCTGCTCTTCGACGACCAGACCGAGCGCCGGCGGTTGCAGGACCAACTGATCCAATCGGAGAAGATGTCGGCCATCGGGCAGCTGATCGCAGGCATTGCGCACGATCTGAATAACCCGCTGGCCTCGGTGGTGGGGTTTGCCGATTTCCTGACGGAGGTGCCCAATGTCCCGCCCGGCATTCGCGAGCCACTGAGCGTGGTCCGGGAGGAAGCCGAG
The DNA here is from genome assembly GCA_035649975.1 of Gemmatimonadales bacterium. Lineage (GTDB taxonomy): Bacteria > Gemmatimonadota > Gemmatimonadetes > Gemmatimonadales > GWC2-71-9 > CAVVWJ01. Next base: position 4,991 of record DASRIN010000505.1, on the reverse strand, counting down.
CGGGCCTCGAGCATCGTGCGCAATCTGCTGGGCTTTGCTCGAAAGCAGGATCATCAACGCCGGCCCACCGCACTCCAGCCGCTGCTCGACGCCACCTTCGTGCTCCTGCGCAACCAGCTCATGGCCCAGCGGGTCACCGCACAGGTAGAGATCGAGCCTGACCTGCCAATGCCGGACGTCGATCCGAACCAGATTCAGCAGGTCTTCGTCAATCTCATCAACAACGCCGCCCAGGCCATCGCTTCGACTGGACGTCCGGGCAACATCGTGGTTCGGGCGCGCCGCTGGCTCGATGGAGTAGCCATCGATGTGATCGACGACGGGCCCGGCATGTCCGAGGCGCTCGCCACCCAGGTGTTCGAGCCGTTCTTTACCACCAAGGCGGAGGGAGAGGGCACTGGCCTCGGACTCTCCATCAGCCAGGGCATCGTGAAGGAGCACGGCGGCCGGATCATGCTGGCCACCGAGGAGGGCCACGGCTCCACCTTCACGGTGCAGCTCCCTCTGTCGACCCGGGCGCCGGCTCCTCCGGCCCATGTCGGTGCGGGAGCCCCCACCCGGAGATTGCGGGTGCTGGTGGTGGACGACGAGCCGCACATCCTGCACTACATGCGGGCAACGCTGGAGGCTTGGGGCCACATTCCGGTGGAAGCGAGCGGCGGCGAGGAGGCGCTGGCGCTGGCTGCCCGGCAGGAGTTCGACCTCATCATCTCGGATCTCCGGATGCCCCGGTTTGGCGGCCGGGAGTTCTACGAGGAGCTGTCGCGGAGGAACCCGGAGATGGCCTCCCGCCTCGTCTTTAGTACCGGAGATACGGTGCGCGGCGATACCCTGGCCTTTCTCGAGACCCTCGACCGTCCCTACCTCCATAAGCCGTTCAGTCTCTCGGAGCTTCGGACGCTGCTGGCCGAAGTAGCGCGCGAGAGTGGGGCCGAAGCCATGCTGCCGGGGACCTGATCGCGCCAGTCGTTCATGTCGCCTCGGGCCGAGAGTGGCGGGGCGGGCAGCGGCAGGTCTGGCTGCTCACTCGCGAGTTGCACGGCCGAGGACTGGAACAGGTCGTCATCACGACGGCGGGGAGTGAGCTGGCCCGCCGTCTTGCGGGCTCCGGAATTCAGGTCATCCCGGCAGCCTGGCGTGCCGGGCTCGATCCCCGGGTCATTCCGCAGATTCTCCGGCAGCTCCACCCTCGTGCCCTGCTCCACGCCCACGACGCCCACGCGCTGACACTGACCGGTCTCGCCGGTTGGCTTACCGGCTCTCCGGTCGTAGTGACCCGGCGGGTCATCTTCCCACTCCGACGCCGCTTCCTCTGGAAACGAGCCTGCCGCATCATCGCCATCTCGACCGCCGTTCGGGACGCTCTCATCCGCGATGGCATGTCGCCGGGACGCCTGGTCGTGATCCCTTCCGCACTCGATCCCCAAGCCGCTGACTCCGAGGGCGTAGACCTCCGGACACGTTTAGGCATTTCCGGGACAGGACAGCTGGTCGTGACTCTGGGTGCGTTGACCCCGGAAAAGGACCACCTAACCTTGATTGCGGCGGCTGCGCGGCTGGTCCGGGAATTGCCCGACCTCCACTGGATCATTGTAGGCGATGGCCCGCTGCGGCAGGCACTGAAGCAGCAGATCCAGAACTCCGGGGTGGCAGAGCGGGTTCACCTCCTAGGAGCGATGGACGACCCCCATCGGGCTCTCGCGAGGGCGGATTTGTTCGTGCTGAGCTCTATCAGTGAAGGCCTGGGGAGCTCGCTGTTGGCGGCGATGTCACGGGGGGTTCCTGTGGTAGCCACCCGGGTGGGCGGGATCCCGGACATCCTGGGCCAAGGAGGCGGAGTGATGGTGAAACCCGGCGAGCCAGCCGAGCTGGCCAGTGCGGTCCGGCGGGTCCTCGGTGACGCCGAGCTGCGGCAGCAGCTAACCATGAGAGGCCACGAGGAGCTGAGCAGATTCTCGCCCGCCACCGTGGCAGAGCAGGTTCTCTCGGTTTATCGTTCCTGCGCTCATTCCATTGACGGATCATGATTTACATCTGCATACCGAGTTATAACGAAGCTCCGACCATCGGGCTTCTGCTCTGGAAAGTTCGCCAGGTGTTCGCCGGGTTTCCCCGGGAGTACCAACTACTGGTTCTGGACGATGCATCGAGCGACGCCACGGCCGAAGTGCTGGAGCGTTACACCCGAGTGCTTCCTCTGACGGTCACGCGTCATCGGGAGCGGCTGGGCTATGCGGCCAGCATCGAAGACCTGCTCCGACAGGCGGTCGAGCGAACCGACCGTCCCAAGCGGGATGCGGCCGTGCTCATGCACGCCGACTTCGCCCATAGCCCGAGCTTCATCCCCGACCTGGTGCGCCGGATCGAAAGTGGGGCCGATATAGTTGTGGCCGAGGCTCGACTGGAAGGTGAGCCGTCCCGGACCAGACGACTGATCCGGCGGCTCGCGCCGGTGCTGCTGCGGGGCGCCGTGACGGTGCCGGGCGTGTCCGATGTAGTCTCTGGATTTGCCATTCTCCGGCTGGTGACCCTGCGAAATGCCTTCCGAAGCGGGCCCACTCCGCTGCTCAAAACCGACGGATGGGCTGCTAACGCGGAGCTCTACGACCGCGCGTCTCGCCACGCCCGCCGGGTAGAAACCATCGCCGCCGTCGAGCGCCGGGACTTGCGGCAGCGCCCCAGCCGGACCGGCTCCTGGGACGCAATTGTGACGGTCTGGCGTTCGCGCAGCCGGCTGCGCCATTTGCCCCAGTACGAGCACCTGCGCTCGCCGGCGAACGCGACGCGAGGTGCCAGCCAGCAGCCTGAGGTGGCGTCCTCATGACGGCTCTCGGTCTCGTCGTCGCCCTCGCCCTGCAGGCCTCGTCCGGCGCTGCCCCACCGGTTTCCTATCCCTTCGCCGTCGGGGAAAAGCTCTCGTACAGCGCCAAGCTAGGCATGTTGACGCTCGGCTCGGGGACACTGGAGGTGGCCTCGATCGACACCGTCCGCGGGGTGGAGAGCTTCCGGCTGCGTTTTCGGCTCCAGGGCAAGACCATGTTTTACTCCCTGGATGACGTTCTGGAATCCTGGATCGGAACCGCGGACTTCAATTCCCGCCGCTTCGTCCAGGACTTTGTGGAGAACGAGAAGACAACCAAGCGGCACTTCGAGATTTTCCCTGATTCCGGCTTTTACCGCGAGCATGGTAAGGATGCCACCCGGGAGACTCCAGCGGATCCTCTGGATGATGCAGCGTTCTTCTACTTTGTTCGGGTGACCCCGCTCGAAGTTGGCAAGAAGTACACCTACGACCGGTACTTTCGGAAGGACAAGAATCCGGTCACCATCGAAGTTGTGAAGCGCGAGAAGATGGAACTGCCGGACGGCAGCAAGGTGCAGTGCCTTGTGCTCCACCCGACGATCGACACCAAGGGCCTTTTCTCCAAGCGGTCCGAGACCCGGATCTGGCTCACCGATGACGCCAGGCGGCTGCCGGTACAGATTCGGACCAAGTTCCCCTTCGGCACCATCACGCTGCGGCTCAAGGACATGGTTTTTCCCGGGACAACAGAATCAGCCATGAGCCACTGAGGTGCAGTACCGGGAGGCCGACCTTTCCCGAGTGACGACCGTGCCGGTCTCCGCGCGCCGAAACAAGGTCGACCCTGGCATCCTGGCCTCGCCTCCCGGGGACGACCGCTCCCTGGCCGCGTTTCTCGACAGCCTGCCCAACCTCCTCGCGGCGCGTGATTTCCGGTCGATCATTGATGCCGTTTCCCAGGCGGCCCGCAACCATCGGGGAGTGATCCTCCTGCTGGGCGGGCACGTGATAAAAGTGGGGCTCGGCCCGCTGATACGTAGATGGCTGGAGCGAGGGATCGTCACCCACATCGCACTCAACGGGGCGGCCGCGATTCACGATTTTGAGCTGGCCGCCTTCGGCGGAACCAGTGAGGACGTGGAGAGTGGGCTCGCCGACGGCAGCTTCGGGATGGCTGAAGAAACCGGAGCCGAAATGAACGCGGCCATCATCGCCGCTGCCCGCGGAGGCCAGGGAATGGGCGAGGGTCTGGCCCAGGCGCTGGCGTCGCGCCGGCAGACCCCGGGGGCCGAGGCGTCGATCCTGCTGGCCGCGTTCCAGCAGGAGATCCCCCTCACGGTTCATCCCGCGATCGGGGCCGAGATCATTCACCAGCATCCGGCTGCCGACGGGGCGGCGATTGGTGCCACCGGACAGCGGGACTTTCGCCGGCTGGCCGGATCCATTCCCGATCTGGATCAGGGCGGGGTGGTGTTGAATTGGGGCAGCGCGGTGCTGATGCCGGAGATTTTTCTCAAGGCGTTAACGGTGGCTCGAAATACCGGAGGTGGGCGCCCCACTCATTTCACGGCGGCCGATTTTGACATGCAGCGCCACTACCGGCCTCGGGTGAACGTAGTCCAGCGCCCCACTCAGGCGGGGGGCACTGGACTGCTGTTCACCGGACATCACGAGATTCTGCTCCCGCTGCTTATTTGGGGAGTGTTGGAGCGGATGCAGGGGACTCACCAGTCGCCGGTCGCCGGTCGCCAGTCGACTGGTGACTCGACTCTCAATGCCCCGCGATCATCTCCCTGACTCTCGCGGCGGTCTCCGGGGCCAGGACCTTCAGGACCAGGTAGATCAGAAAGCCCAGGAATGCGAGCCAGAGCACCGCACCCACCAGCCCCAAGACCAGGCCGAAGAGTCCGAACAGCAGCTTGAGCACGAACACTGCGACAATGGCAAAGAGGGCAAATCCGATCAGGTTCCGCAGCATGTCAGCTTCCTTCCGAGAGTGGGTCATCGCGCAGTACGGTCTACGTTTCAAATAGTTTCATCCGATTGCTGTGCCAGCAAGCTTTGACGTCGTAATCGTGGGCGGGGGGGCAATCGGTGCGGCCTGCGCCCGGGAGATCGGGCGGGGCGGTCACCGCGTGGCCCTGATCGAGCCGGGTGACGACCGAGGGCAGGCATGGCGGGCCGCCGC